>NZ_JBEYJU010000050.1:0-63510 GCF_040703965.1 Streptomyces sp. NPDC006655
CCAGGACCGCGTGCACCCGCGGTACGACGTTCTCGCCGTCGACCTCGACCACCGCGTCCCGCGGGGCGCGCAGCGCCGTGTGCAGCACCGCGCGGCCCTCGGTGATGTTGATCTTCTCGCCGCGGAACATGGCGTCCCGCAGCCCGAACACGTCGGTCGCGGCGGCCAGTTCCTGGAGCAGGGCCAGGGTCTCGTCCGTGACCAGGTGCTTGCTGTAGTCGATGTACAGGTCGCCGACCCGCACGACGTAGCGCTCGGCGCGCGCCGGGTCGGCCGCGAACAGCTCACGCAGGACCGGCTGCCCTTGGGCGCGGTGGTCCTCCAGGGCGGCCCACTCGGGCCGGTGGGTGAGCTCGGGGGTGTCAGGCATGGGAGACGGTCTCCTTGGTGCCCTCGGCGCGCAGGGCAATGGCGTACATCTCGTCGGCGTCGAGGCGGCGCAGTTCCTCGGCGATCAGTTCGGAGGTGGGGCGGACCTTGAGGGCCAGGGTGCGCGGCGGCTGACCGGGCAGGGTCAGGCTGGCGAGCGGGCCCTCGGGGCGGTCGATGACGATGTCGCCGTTCGCGGTGCCGAGGCGCACCGCCGTGACGACCGGCCCCTCGGAGACCACGCGGTCCACCGTGACCTTGAGGCGGGCCTCCAGCCAGCGGGCGAGGAGTTCGGCGCTGGGGTTGTCGGCCTCGGCCTCGACGGCCGCCGAGGTCACCGTGACCCGGGCCTGGTCCAGGGCGGCGGCCAGCATGGACCGCCACAGGGTGAGCCGGGTCCAGGCGAGGTCGGTGTCGCCGGGCGCGTAGTTGCGGGCGCGGGTCTCCAGGACCTGCATCGGCCGCTCGACCGCGTACAGATCGGTGATCCGGCGCTGCGCGAGCGCGCCGAGCGGGTCCTTGGACGGGGTGTCCGGGGCCTCCACCGGCCACCACACCACCACCGGGGCGTCCGGCAGCAGCAGCGGCAGCACCACCGAGTCGGCGTGGTCGGAGACCTCGCCGTAGGTGCGCAGCACGACCGTCTCGCCGGTGCCGGCCTCGGAGCCGACCCGGACCTCCGCGTCGAGACGGGAGCTGGTGCGGTCGCGCAGGGTGCGGGCGTGCCGCTTGATGACGACCAGGGTGCGCGAGGGGTGCTCGTGCGAGGCCTCCTCGGCCGCCTTGATCGAGTCGTAGGCGTTCTCCTCGTCCGTGACGATCACCATCGTCAGGACCATGCCCACCGCGGGGGTTCCGATGGCGCGGCGACCCTGCACCAACGCCTTGTTGATCTTGCTTGCCGTGGTGTCGGTCAGGTCGATCTTCATGGCCTGCGCCAGCTCCGTCCGTCTAGTGCGAGCATCTCGTCGGCTTCCTTCGGTCCCCAGGTGCCCGACTCGTACTGCGCGGGCTTGCCATGCTTCGCCCAGTACGTCTCGATCGGGTCGAGGATCTTCCAGGACTCTTCCACTTCCTGGTGACGGGGGAACAAATTGGCGTCGCCGAGCAGCACGTCCAGGATGAGCCGCTCGTACGCCTCCGGGCTGGACTCCGTGAAGGACTCGCCGTACGCGAAGTCCATCGACACGTCCCGGATCTCCATCGACGTGCCCGGCACCTTGGAGCCGAACCGGACGGTCATGCCCTCGTCGGGCTGGACCCGGATGACGATGGCGTTCTCGCCCAGCTCCTCGGTGGCCGTGGAGTCGAACGGGGAGTGCGGGGCCCGCTTGAAGACCACCGCGATCTCGGTGACCCGGCGGCCCAGGCGCTTGCCGGTGCGCAGGTAGAAGGGGACGCCCGCCCAGCGGCGGTTGTCGATGCCCAGCTTGACGGCCGCGTAGGTGTCGGTCTTCGACTTCGGGTCGATGCCGTCCTCGTCGAGGTAGCCGATGACCTTCTCGCCACCCTGCCAGCCCGCGGCGTACTGGGCGCGCACGGTGTGCAGGCCCAGGTCGTCGGGCAGCCGCACCGACTTCAGCACCTTCAGCTTCTCGGTGAGCAGCGCGTCCGCGTCGAACGCGATCGGCTCCTCCATGGCGGTCAGCGCCATCAGCTGGAGCAGGTGGTTCTGGATGACGTCACGGGCGGCGCCGATGCCGTCGTAGTAGCCGGCCCGGCCGCCGATGCCGATGTCCTCGGCCATGGTGATCTGGACGTGGTCGACGTACGACCGGTTCCAGATCGGCTCGTACATCTGGTTGGCGAAGCGCAGCGCCAGGATGTTCTGGACGGTCTCCTTGCCCAGGTAGTGGTCGATGCGGAACACCTGGTCGGGGTCGAAGACGTCGTGCACGACCGCGTTCAGGTCCTGCGCCGAGGCCAGGTCGTGGCCGAACGGCTTCTCGATGACCGCCCGCCGCCAGGAACCCTTCGGCGGGGTGGCGAGGCCGACCTTCTTCAGTTGTTGGACGACCTTCGGGAAGAACTTCGGCGGCACCGAGAGGTAGAAGGCGAAGTTGCCGCCGGTGCCCCGGGAGCTGTCCAGCTCGTCGACGGCCGCCTTGAGCTGCTTGAACGCGGTGTCGTCGTCGAAGTCGCCGGGGATGAACCGCATGCCCTCGGCGAGCTGCTGCCAGACCTCCTCGCGGAACGGGGTCCGGGAGTGCTCGCGCACCGCGTCGTGGACGACCTGGGCGAAGTCCTGGTCCTCCCAGTCCCGGCGGGCGAAGCCGACCAGGGAGAAGCCCGGCGGCAGCAGTCCGCGGTTGGCCAGGTCGTAGACGGCCGGCATCAGCTTCTTGCGGGACAGGTCGCCGGTCACGCCGAAGATGACCAGACCGGACGGGCCCGCGACCCGCGGCAGCCGCCGGTCGCGCGCGTCACGCAACGGGTTGTCCCAGTCGGCGGCGGGCACCACCGGCACCCGCACCTCCTTGGCTGTCTCGCTCATTACGCATCGACTCCCTTGCTGTTCAGGGACTTCGTGACGGCGTCCAGCAACTCCTGCCAGGCCACCTCGAACTTGGCGACGCCCTCGTCCTCCAGCTTGCCCACGACCTCGTCGTAGGAGATGCCCAGCTTCTCGACGGCCGCCAGATCGGCGCGTGCCTGTGCGTAGCCGCCGGTCACCGTGTCGCCGTGGATGTCACCGTGGTCGGCGGTCGCGTTCAGCGTGCCCTCGGGCATGGTGTTGACGGTGCCCGGTGCCACCAGCTCGTCGACGTACAGGGTGTCCTTGTACGCGGGATCCTTCACACCGGTGGAGGCCCACAGCGGACGCTGCTTGTTGGCGTTCGCGCCGGCGAGCGCGGTCCAGCGGGCGCCGGCGAAGACCTCCTCGTACGCCTCGTAGGCCAGCCGGGCGTTCGCCAGCGCGGCCTTCCCCTTCAGGGCCAGGGCCTCGTCCGTGCCGAGCACGGTCAGCCGCTTGTCGATCTCCGCGTCGACGCGGGAGACGAAGAAGGAGGCCACGGAGTGGATCGTGGCGAGGTCCAGGCCCTTGGCGGCGGCCTGCTCCAGGCCCGCCAGGTAGGCGGCCATGACCTCGCGGTAGCGGTCCAGGGAGAAGATCAGCGTGACGTTGACGCTGATGCCCTGGGCGATGACCGCGGTGATCGCGGGCAGGCCCGCCCTGGTCGCCGGGATCTTGATCATGACGTTGGGGCGGTCGACCAGCCAGGCCAGCTGGCGGGCCTCGGCGACCGTGGCCGCCGTGTCGTGGGCGAGGCGGGGGTCGACCTCGATGGAGACCCGGCCGTCCCGGCCGCCCGTCGCGTCGTACACCGGGCGCAGCACGTCGGCGGCGGCCCGCACGTCCTGGGTGGTCATCATCCGCACGGCCTCGTCGACCGTGACACCCCGCACGGCGAGGTCGGCGAGTTGCTCCTCGTAGCCCTCGCCGGAACCGATGGCGGCCTGGAAGATCGAGGGGTTGGTGGTGACGCCCACGACGTTCTTCGTGGCGACCAGCTCCGCGAGGTTTCCGGTGCTGATCCGCTTGCGCGACAGGTCGTCCAGCCAGATCGAGACACCCTCGTCGGAGAGGCGCTTGAGTGCTCCCGCGGTGGCGGTTGCTTCGGTCACAGTGATCATCTTCCTCTACTGAACTGTTTCTGGCTGGTCGATCAGGCGGTGCGGGCGGCGGCCAGGGACTCGCGGGCCGCGGCCGCCACGTTCTCGGGGGTGAAGCCGAACTCGGCGAACAGGGTGCCGGCGTCCGCGGAGGCGCCGAAGTGCTCCAGGGAGACGATCCGGCCGGCGTCGCCGACGAACCGGTACCAGGTCAGGCCGATCCCGGCCTCCACAGCGACCCGGGCCCGCACGGCCGGCGGCAGGACGCTCTCGCGGTACTCGCGCGGCTGCTCCTCGAACCACTCCACGGACGGCATCGACACCACCCGGGTGCCGATGCCCTCGGCCTCCAGGAGGTCGCGGGCCGCGACGGCGAGGTGCACCTCGGAACCGGTGGCGATCAGGACCACCTCCGGGGTCTCGGTCGACGACTCGCGCAGCACGTAGCCGCCCTTGGCCGCGTCCGGGTTCGGCGCGTACGTCGGCACGCCCTGGCGGGTCAGCGCGAGCCCGTGCGGGGCCGGGTGCGTGGCGTGCCTCTTCAGGATCTCGGCCCAGGCCGTCGCGGTCTCGTTGGCGTCGGCCGGGCGGACGACGTTCAGCCCCGGGATGGCGCGCAGCGCGGCCAGGTGCTCGACGGGCTGGTGGGTGGGCCCGTCCTCGCCGAGGCCGATGGAATCGTGCGTCCAGACGTAGGTCACGGGGAGCTGCATGAGCGCCGACATCCGCACGGCGTTGCGCATGTAGTCGGAGAACACCAGGAAGGTGCCGCCGTAGATCCGGGTGTTGCCGTGCAGGGCGATGCCGTTCATCTCCGCGGCCATCGAGAACTCGCGGATGCCGAAGTGGACGGTACGGCCGTACGGGTCCGCCTCGGGCAGCGGGTTGCCCGCGGGCAGGAAGGAGGACGTCTTGTCGATCGTGGTGTTGTTGGAGCCCGCGAGGTCGGCGGAGCCGCCCCACAGCTCGGGCAGCACCGGGCCGAGCGCCTGGAGGACCTTGCCGGAGGCAGCGCGGGTGGCGACCGCCTTGCCCTCCTCGAAGACGGGGATCGCGGACTCCCAGCCCTCGGGGAGCTGACCGGCCACGACCCGGTCGAAGAGCGCGGCCTGCCCGGGGTGCGCGGTGCGCCATTCGGCGATGCGCTTGTCCCAGGCCGCGTGCGCCTCGGCGCCCCGGTCCAGGGCGCGGCGGGCGTGCGCCAGCACCTCGGCGTCGACCTGGAAGGACTGCTCCGGGTCGAACCCGAGGACGCGCTTGGTGGCGGCGATCTCGTCGTCGCCGAGCGCGGAGCCGTGCGCGGCCTCGGTGTTCCGCGCGTTCGGGGCGGGCCAGGCGATGATCGTGCGCATCGCGATGATCGAGGGCCGTCCGGTCTCGGCCTGCGCCGCCTTCAGCGCCGTGTACAGGGCCCGCGGGTCGACGTCGCCCTCGGCGGTGGGCTCGACGCGCTGGGTGTGCCAGCCGTAGGCCTCGTACCGCTTCAGCACGTCCTCGGAGAAGGCGGTCGCGGTGTCGCCCTCGATGGAGATGTGGTTGTCGTCGTAGACGAAGACGAGGTTGCCGAGCTTCTGGTGGCCGGCCATCGAGGAGGCCTCCGCGGAGACACCCTCCTCCAGGTCGCCGTCGGAGACGATCGCCCAGATCATGTGGTCGAAGGGGGAGGTGCCCTCGGGGGCCTCCGGGTCGAACAGGCCGCGCTCGTAACGGGCGGCCATGGCCATGCCCACGGCGTTGGCGACGCCCTGGCCGAGCGGTCCCGTGGTGGTCTCGACACCGGCGGTGTGCCCGTACTCGGGGTGGCCCGGCGTCTTCGACCCGTGCGTGCGGAAGGCCTTGAGGTCGTCGAGCTCCAGCTCGTACCCGGCGAGGAACAGCTGGGTGTAGAGCGTCAGCGAGGTGTGCCCGGGGGAGAGGACGAACCGGTCCCGGCCGGTCCACTCCGGGTCGGCCGGGTCATGACGCATCACCTTCTGAAAGATCGTGTACGCGGCCGGGGCCAGGCTCATCGCGGTGCCGGGGTGCCCGTTGCCGACCTTCTGCACCGCGTCGGCGGCGAGCAGGCGCGCGGTGTCCACGGCGCGTCGGTCGAGGTCGGTCCACTCGAAGCCGTCGTCGAAGCCGGCTGCTGTGTGCGTGCTCATCTTCAAGAAGTCCTCGTTCGAAGCGTTCTGGCTGGCCTGACGCGTTCAAAAGTAAAAGTCTGACTTAATGGAGGGAAGGTCGGGGTGTGTCACTCTGTGGTGAAAGTGGGACACGGATCTTCGACAGGGACGGCACGAGAAGGACATGGCGGACAGAACGCCCGGCGCGGCGGGTGACGGTGACGTCATCAGAACCTTCCCCTTTCCGGTGGATCTGAGCGTCGGCGGTGTCGGCATGCAGGTCGGCCCCATGGGGGCCGGCCGCCGGTGGCACGCCGACGCCCCGCTGGAGCGGGTGCACCGCATCGACTTCCACGTGGTCATGCTCTTCACCGCGGGTCCGGTCCGCCACATGATCGACTTCGCCGAGTACGAGGCACAGGCCGGCGATCTGCTCTGGATCCGGCCCGGGCAGGTGCACCGCTTCTCGCCGACCTGCGAGTACCGCGGAACCGTCCTGACCATGCAGCCCGGCTTCCTGCCGCGCGCGATCGTGGAGGCGACCGGTCTGTACCGCTACGACCTGCCACCCTTGCTCCACCCCGACGAACCGCAGCTCAGCGCGTTGCAGGCGGCGTTGGCGAACCTGCAACGCGAGTACGAGGACGCCGATACCCTCCCTGCGGCCCTCCATGCCTCGGTGCTGCGGCACTCCCTCACCGCGCTGCTGCTGCGCCTCGCCCACCTCGCGGCCAGTTCGGCGGAGGCGGCACGCCGTCAGGCCGATACGACCTTCACCCTTTTCAGGGATGCGGTGGAGAAGGACTTCGCCACGAACCACAGCGTCAGCGCCTACGCCGACACCCTCGGCTACTCCCGGCGCACCCTGGTCCGCGCGGTCCGCGCCGCGACCGGTCAGACCCCGAAGGGCTTCATCGACAAACGGGTCGTGCTGGAGGCCAAGCGCCTCCTGGCCCACACGGACCTGCCCATCGGCCGGGTCGGCGCGGCCGTCGGCTTCCCCGACGCGGCGAACTTCTCCAAGTTCTTCCAACTGCACACCGGGCAGACCCCGGTGGCGTTCAGGGCGGAGCTGCGCTGACGCGCCGACGGCGCCGGGGAGTTCCCGGCGCCGCCGCGTGCCCGCCTCGCGGGTCAGCGCCCGAAGTCGAACCAGTTCACATTGACGAAGTCGGCCGGCTGGCCGCTGCTGAAGGTCAGATAGACGTCGTGGGTGCCCGTCACCGAGCCTATGTTCGCCGGGATCGTCGTCCAGGTCTGCCAGCCGCCCGTGTTGGCCACCGCGAAGCTTCCGACGGGGGCGTTGGACGGGCTGTCGAGCCGGACCTGGACCAGTCCGCTCACCCCGGAGGCCGCGCCGCTCGCCACCCTCGCGTAGAACTGGGTGGCCGCCGTGGAGCCGAAGTTGACACCCTTGTAGAGCGCCCAGTCGCCGTTGGCCACGTACCCGATGTCCTGGCCGCCGCCGGTGTCGGTGGTGGTCTCGGCGGTCACCCCGGACTGGCTGTCGTACGACTCGGCCTGGATGGGGCTGTACGCGTCCCGGTTGCCGGGGGGCGGGGTGGTGGTACCGCCGCCACCGGACTGCAGGACCTGCACGTAGTCCACGACCATCGGGTGGCCGGACTCGGTGGCGCTGGTGGGGCCGCCGCCGAAGGCGTCCGGGAAGCCGCCGCCCATCGCCACGTTCAGGATGACGAAGAAGCCGTGGTTGGTGGCGTTCGCCCAGGTGGTTGCGTCGACCTGACCGGCCGTCACGGTCTGGTAGTTGACGCCGTCGACGTAGAAGCGGATCGCTTCCGGGCTCACCGAGCGGTCCCACTCCATCGTGTAGGTGTGGAAGCCGGACTGGCAGGTGGTGTTGGGGCAGGCGGTCGAATTGCCCAGCCCCGTCGTCTCGTTGCAGGGGCCGCCCGGGCTGGTGCCGCAGTGCATGGTCGCCCAGGTCTTGTTCAGGCCCTGCACGTTCTCCATGATGTCCAGCTCGCCGACGCCCGGCCAGTTCTGGTAGTTGCCCCGGTAGGGCGCGCCCAGCATCCAGAACGCCGGCCAGTAGCCGTAGGCGGCGGTGCCGGTCACGTTCGGCATCTGGATGCGGGCCTCGACGCGCAGCTTGCCGCCGGCCGGGGGCTGGAAGTCGGTGCGGGTGGTCTCGATCCGGCCCGACGTCCAGTTGCCCGCCGCGTCGCGGACCGGCGTGATCTTCAGGTTGCCGTTGCCGTCGAGGGCGACGTTGCTGGTGGACGAGGTCATCCGCTCGATCTCGCCGGTGCCCCAGTTGGCGGCGCCTCCGGGATACGAGGTCCCGGTGTCGTACTGCCAGTTGGCGGTGTTGACGCCGGTGCCCGCGGTGCCGTTGAAGTCGTCGAGGAAGACCTGGCTCCAGCCGGACGGCACACCGGGCGCGGAGGCGCTGGCGGGGAGAGTGGTGGTGGCGGCCGCCGTGACCGCCAGGCCGAAGGTGGCGAAGGCGGCGACCAGGGCACGGCGCACGGAACGCCGCCTTCTGTGGTCCGCGGGCGGTATACCGGAGGGTTCACTCATGGGGGGGCCTCTCGGGTACGGAAGTGGGGAGCGCGGGTGGGTCTCCGGGAGCGCCGGAAGGATCTGAGAGCGCTCTCAAAGTGGGCCCAATGTGCTCCCCGTGCCTGCGGCCGTCAAGAGTTAAAACAAAGAATCTCCTGGTTTCTCAACCGAGTTCACGCTCTGAAGCCGGCCGGTCGTTCACCGGACGGCGCTGCCCGCCTGCCAGTCGGCCCAGGACAGGTTCCAGCCGTTGAGGCCGGTGGGCGGGTGGACGGTCCTCTCACCGGAGTTCAGGCCGTGGCTCCCCTGCCGTCCGTAGCTGCCGAGGCGTCCGCCGAGGAACCGCATCCGGTCAGTGCCGCACCCGCCGGAACCGCGCCCGGAGCGGCGAGGATCCCGCACCGGGACCACTTCCCCGTCAGCCGTGCGGACCGGTTCGACATGTGCTGGACGCCCACGACCCGCCTTCCTGACTTGTCCACCTCTGTCAGGGCATCCTGCGCTCGTTGTCCGGGCGACTCCTTCGAATCACGGGGGTGACCCCTGAGATTCCGACGAGGAGCGGGTGCCGGCGGGACCGGCGGGATCTCTGCGGACGAGTCGGCCGGAACCCGGGTTGTCCGCGCCCCCGATCCTGAACACAGTGTGAACGCCCGGGAGGAACTCACCGGAAACACCGGGTTCGCCGAGCCACCGGAGGTGTTCCGTGACCGACGTCCGCACACGGCAGAGCGTGGCCATCGTGGGAGCGGGGGCGGCGGGCACCCTCACCGCCGTCCAGCTCTGCGAGACCGCGCACCGCCGCCGGACTCCGCTCGACCTCGTCCTGATCGACCCGGCCCCGGAGGCGGGCCGGGGCACCGCCTACGCCACCCGCGACCCCCGGCACCGCCTCAACGTGCCCGCGGGCGCCATGAGCGCCTACCCGGACGACCCCGGGCACTTCGTCCGCTGGCTGTGCCGGCACGGCGAACCCACCGTCGACGGCGCCGACTTCGCCACCCGCTACCGCTACGGCGCCTACCTCGCGGACACCCTCGGCCAGGCCCTCGTCCGGGCCCACGACACGGTCGCGGTGCGCCGGCTGCGCACCCGCGCGCGGAGCTGTACCGGCACTCCCGACGGCCGGGTGGAGCTCCACCTCGCCGCCGGGGGACCCCTGACGGTGGACGGCGCCGTCCTGGCCACCGGTCCCGCCGGTGCCACCGCCCGCTGGGCGCCCGCCGAGCTGCGCACCTCGCCCCGGTTCGTCGGCGCCCCCTGGACACCGGGCGCCCTGGACCCTTTACGGGACAGCCCCGAGGACGTCCTGCTGGTCGGCACCGGCCTGACCGCCGTCGACCTCGCCCTGACCCTCGACCGGCCCGATCGCACCCTGCACGCCCTCTCCCGCAACGGACTGCTGCCCCAGCCGCACGCCCTCGGCGCGGCCGGGGACATGCCCGCACCGGACGGCCTCGACGACACCTCGCTGGGCCGGTTGCGCCGCGTGGTCTGGCGCCATGTCAGCCGCTCCGTGCGCACCCACGGCGACTGGCGCCCCGCCCTGGACAGTCTCCGTCCGCACACCGCACGGCTGTGGCGCAGTCTCACCCCCCAGGAGCGCGAGGACTTCCTGGCCCGCGAGGGTGCCCTGTGGAACACCCACCGCCACCGGATGGCCCCCGCCACCGCCGAACACGTCTCCCGCGCCCGCACCGCCCGCCGCCTGCGGGTCCACACCGGCACGGTCACCCGGGTGACGGCCGCCGGGACCGGTGGTCTCGCGGTCGAGCTCTCGGACGGCCGTACCCTGCACGTCGGTTGGGTCGTCGACTGCACCGGCCCCGGCCGCCACCTCGACGACCCGCTGTGGCGGGGGCTGTTCGGCTCGGGCACGGCCGTCCCCGGGCCCCTCGGCATGGGTGCGGCCACCCGCGACGGCCGGCTCCTCGACGCCCGGGGCCGCACCCCGCTGCCCCTGTTCACGCTCGGGGCGCCGCGCCGGGGCGAACTGTGGGAGACCACCGCGATACCCGAGATCCGGGTCCAGGCGGCCGAACTGGCGCGGCAGCTGCTGCCGCCCCCGGAGCGCAGGCGGCCCGGGCGGCGGCCCGTCGACGGTCACGGGCAGCCCCTGTCCACCCGCGCCGACGCGGCCGCCGCCTACCGCAGCGGGCTCGACCGGGTCCTCAAGGTGCGCTCCGGCGCGGAGGACGCCTTCGCGCGCGCGGTCGCCCTGGACCCCGGTTTCGCCCTCGGCCACGCGGCCCTCGCCCTGCTCGGCCACGAGTGCGCCGCCGCCGTCGACGTGCCCCGCGCCCTCGCCGACGCCCAGCGCGCGGCCCGCGAGCACGCGGACGAGCGCGAGCGGTCCTTCGTGGACGTGGTGACGCGTCGGGTGACCGGTGACGACGGGGACGAGGCGCTCGTACGGCATCTGCGGGAGCACCCGGGAGACGCGCTGGCGCTCGCGGCGGCCGTGCCGACCATCGCGTTCTCCGGGGTGAGCGATCTGCACGACGCCGACGCGCTGCGGCTGCTCGAACTGACCTCGCCCGTGTACGACGGACACTGGTTCCACACCTCGCTGCTGGCCTTCCTGCGTCAGGAGCAGGGCCGGCTGCACGAGGCGGGGGAGCTGGCCCGCCGCGCGCTGGCCGCCGAGCCCGCCTCCGGGCACGCGGTGCACGCCCTCGCCCACGTCCACTACGAGTCCGGGGCGCACGAGGCGGGCCGGGACTGGCTCGACGGCTGGATGGCCGGGCGGGGCCGGGGCGCCGTGCACCGGGCGCACTTCTCCTGGCACATCGCCCTGCACGAACTCGCCCTCGACGACCCGGGCGCCGTGCGCCGCCGCTGGTTCGGCCAGCTCGCACCGGGTCGGGTGCATGGCGTGCGGGCGCTGGTGGACTCGGGGTCGCTGCTGTGGCGGGCCCGGCTCAGCGACAGCTGGGAGGGCGACCTGCCGACGGCGGACGTGCTCGACTCGGTGGCCCGGGAGGTGCTGGAGCGGCCCGCCACCGCGTTCACCGCGCTGCACGCGGCCGTCGCCCTCACCGCCGCCGGGGACCTGCCGGCGCTGCACCGGCTCCGCGACCACGCGGCCGGCGCCGACCCGGTGCAGCGGGAGGTGATCGCTCCGCTGTGCGAGGCGTTCGCGGCACTGGTCGAGGAGCGGTTCCAGGAGGCGGCCCGCGGGCTCGACGCCCTGCTGCCGGTGCTGGCCAGGGTCGGCGGCAGCGCGGCCCAGCGCGAGGTCGTCGAGGAGACCCTGCTGTACGCGCTGGTCGCGGCCGGCCGCTGCGACGCGGCCCGCCGACTCCTGGACACCCGCCTGGACCGCAGAGGGACCCCCCGGGACCGCCGCCTGCGCGCAACCCTCCCCTCCTGACCGACGACCACCCCGGGGTCCCCGGTCCCAGCCGACGGCGTGTCGGTTCCGCCCGGGCCGGGGGCTACCCGTCGGCGACGGTGCGTTCCGGGTGCCAGCCCAGGGCTCGGGAGATGCCGCGGGCCGCCAGGCGGACCGCCGGGATCAGGGCCGGGACCTGGGCGTCGGTCTGGGGCACCACCACCGAGACGGCCGCGGCCACCTGCCCCGTCGCGCCGCGGACGGCGGCCGCCACCGACAGTGCGTCGTCGGTGACCTGACGGCTGCTCACCGCCACTCCGCCGCGGCGCACTTCGGCCAGTGAGCGGCGCAGCCGCACCGGATCCGTGATGGTGTACGGCGTGAAGGCCGTCAACGGTCCCGCGCAGTACTCCTGTTGGAAGGCCGGGGTCTCGTGCGCCAGCAGTGCCAGCCCCACGCCCGTCGCGTGCAGCGGCCAGCGCGCGCCCACCCGGATGTGCACACCCACCGCGGAACGCCCCGAAAGCCATTCGATGTAGACGACCTCGGTGCCGTCCCGCACCGCCAACTGCACGTTCTCGTGCGTCGCCTCGTACAGGTCCTCCAGGTACGGCAGCGCGATCTGGCGCAGCGCGAGACCCCGGGGGGCGAGCGCCGCCAGCTCCCACAGGCGCAGCCCCACGTGGTAGAGACCGTCCGCGTCCCGCTCCAGCGCGCCCCACTCGGTGAGCGCGCCGGCCAGCCGGTGCGCGGTGGTCAGCGACAGCCCGGCCCGGCGGCTGATGTCGGTCAGGCTCAGCGCCGGATGCCCGTGGTCGAACGCGGCCAGGACCGCCAGCAGCCGGTCCGGCGCGGAGCGGGCGACGGTGGTCATGGCCGGTCGGCGACCCGCAGCAGGAGCGCGTGGAGGGCCGCGCGCTCGGCGGGGTCGAGCGGGGCCAGCAGGTCGTTCGTCACCCGCCGGCCCGCCTCGTCCGTGTCCCGCAGGAAGGCGCGGCCGCTCTCCGTGAGGACGACGATCCGGCTGCGGCGGTCGTCGGGGGCGGGGCGCCGCTCGGCGAGGCCCTGCTTCTCCAGGTCGTCGACCAGGCCGACGATCGCGCTCGGGTCGTAGCCGAGCCGGGTGCTCAGCTCCCGCTGGAGCACCCCTTGCGACGTGGCGAGGAACCGCAGCACCGCGTAGTGGCGCAGCCGCAGCCCCGACTCCTGGAGGGACGTGTTGAACAACTGCCCCGACCGCAGGCCGAGGCGGTACAGCAGGTAGCCCGTGTCCGCGTGCAGCCCGCGCATCCACGGCTCGTCGGCGTCGATGGAGGGAGTCTTCTCGGTGTGCTGGCGGGCGATGGCGGGCTCCCTGGTACGGGCCCCGGCGACGGGGCGGTCGGTGGCACGGAGTCCAGCATGACGCACCCGTGGGACGGCAACAACTATTGACGTCAACAATTATTGCTCTTAGCTTCGATCTCGCAGCCACACCCCCATGCGACCCACGTGAAGGGACCAGCCGTGCCCACCATCGATCTCACCGGCAAGGCCGCCGTCGTCACCGGCAGCGGCCGGGGTCTCGGCCTCGCCTACGCGCACGCCCTCGCCGCCCACGGTGCGTCCGTGGTCGTCAACGACGTGGACGAGGCCGTCGCCGAGCAGGCCGTGAAATCCATCACCGAGGCCGGCGGCACCGCCGTCGCCGAGGTGGTCCCGGTCGGCACCTCCGAGGCCGCCGACCGGCTCGTGAACCGGGCCGTCGAGGAGTTCGGCCGCCTGGACGTCCTGGTCACGAACGCGGGCATCCTGCGCGACAAGGTGCTGTGGAAGATGACCGACGACGACTTCGACGCGGTCGTCACCACCCACCTCAAGGGCACCTTCACCTGCGCCCGCGCCGCCGCCGTACGGATGCGCGAGCAGGGCGAGGGCGGCACCCTGATCCTGGTCGGCTCCCCGGCCGGGCAGCGCGGCAACTTCGGCCAGACCAACTACGCCGCCGCCAAGGCGGGCATCGCCGCCATGGCCCGTACCTGGTCGATGGAGCTGAGCCGCGCGAACATCACGGTCAACGCGATCGTCCCGGTGGCCGCCACCGCCATGACCGAGACGATCCCCGCCTTCGCCCCCTACATCGAGGCGATGCGGGGCGGCGAGCCGCTCCCGGACTTCCTGCGCAAGGGCGAGGGCTTCGGCACCCCCGAGGACTGCGCGGCCGTCGTCCCCTTCCTCGCCTCCGCGGCCGCCCGGGGGATCACCGGCCAGGCCATCGGCATCGGCGGCGACAAGGTGGCACTCTGGTCGCACCCGCAGGAGATCCGGGCGGCCTACGCCGACGGCGGCTGGACCCCGGAGACCCTTGCCGACGCCTTCCCCACCTCGGTCGGCGCCGAACTCCAGTCCGTGGGCATCCCCGCGCCCAAGCTGCCGGAGGCGTGATGGACATCGAGGCACTGACCGCGATCGACGTCCACACCCACGCCGAGGTCTCCTCGCGGGGCCACGCCTCCCTCGACGAGGACCTGCACGACGCCTCCGCCGCCTACTTCAAGGTCGAGGGCAAGCGGAAGCCGACGATCGAGGAGACCGCCGCCCACTACCGGGAACGGAACATGGCCGCCGTGATCTTCACGGTGGACGCCGAGTCCGCCACCGGCACCCCGCCGGTCCCCAACGAGGAGGTCGCGGAAGCCGCCGCGGCCAACTCCGACGTGCTGATCCCCTTCGCCTCCGTCGACCCCTTCCGCGGCAAGGCCGGCATCAGGCAGGCCCGCCGGCTGGTCGAGGAGTACGGGGTGAAGGGCTTCAAGTTCCACCCCAGCATCCAGGGCTTCTTCCCGAACGACCGCGCGGTGGCCTACGGCCTCTACGAGGTGATCGAGGAGACCGGCACCATCGCCCTCTTCCACACCGGCCAGACCGGCATCGGGGCAGGCGTCCCGGGCGGCGGCGGGATCCGTCTGAAGTACTCGAACCCGCTGCACGTCGACGACGTCGCCGCCGACTTCCCGCACCTGAAGATCATCCTGGCGCACCCCTCCTTCCCGTGGCAGGACGAGGCCCTCGCCGTCGCCACCCACAAACCGGGCGTGCACATCGACCTGTCCGGCTGGTCGCCGAAGTACTTCCCGCCGCAGCTCGTGCAGTACGCGAACACACTGCTCAAGGACAAGGTCCTGTTCGGCTCCGACTTCCCCGTCCTCACCCCCGACCGCTGGCTCGCCGACTTCGCGAAGCTGCCGATCAAGGACGAGGTCCGGCCGAAGATCCTCAAGGAGAACGCCGCCCGTCTGCTCGGGCTGACCAAGCCGTAAGGGGTCGCAGATGCGCAACGAGGGACTGGGGTCCTGGCCCGCACGCCGGGCCCGCAAGACCCCGCACCGTACGGCGCTGGTGCACGACGGCCGGCCGGCCGACTACCGCACCCTGCACCACCGCACCACCCGCCTCGCCCATGCCCTGCGCGCCCGGGGCGTCCGGCGCGGCGACCGCATCGCCTACCTCGGCCCCAACCACCCCGCCTACCTGGAGACCCTGTTCGCGGCCGGCACCCTCGGAGCGGTCTTCGTCCCGCTCAACACCCGCCTGGCAGGTCCCGAGATCGCCTACCAGCTCTCCGACTCCGGAGCCAAGGCCCTGCTCTACGGCCCCTCGCACGCCGGTCTCGTCGCGGGCCTGCCCGGCACCAGCGACGTCCGCACCTACGTCGAAGTCGGCCCCGAGTACGAGGAACTGCTCGCCGAGGCGGCCGACGACCCGATCGACGAGCCCGTCGTCCCCGACGACACCTGCATCATCATGTACACCTCGGGGACGACCGGACGCCCGAAGGGCGCCATGCTCACGCACGGGAACCTGACCTGGAACGCGCTCAACGTGCTGGTCGACACCGACCTGATCGCCGACGAACGCGCCCTGGTCTCCGCCCCGTTGTTCCACACGGCAGGCCTCAACATGCTCACCCTGCCGGTCCTCCTGAAGGGCGGTGCCTGCGTCCTGGTGGAGTCCTTCGACCCGGCCACGACCCTGGACCTGATCGAACAGCACCGGATCACCTTCATGTTCGGCGTCCCGACCATGTTCGACCAGGTGGCCCGGCACCCGCGCTGGCCGGACGCCGACCTCTCCTCCCTGCGCATCCTCACCTGCGGCGGCTCCCCGGTGCCCACCCCGCTGATCGCCGCGTACCAGGAGCGGGGCCTGACCTTCCTTCAGGGCTACGGCATGACGGAGGCCTCGCCCGGCACCCTCTTCCTCGACGCCGAGCACGCCCTCGGCAAGGCGGGCTCGGCGGGCGTACCGCACTTCTTCAGCGACGTACGGGTGGTACGGCCCGACCTGACCCCGGTCGACGTCGGCGAGCCCGGCGAGGTCGTGGTCCGCGGCCCCCATGTCATGCCCGGCTACTGGGGGTTGCCGGAGGAGACGGCGGCCTCCTTCGCCGACGGCTGGTTCCGCAGCGGGGACGCGGCCCGCGTCGACGAGGACGGTTACGTCTACATCGTCGACCGCCTGAAAGACATGATCATCTCAGGTGGGGAGAACATCTACCCCGCCGAGATCGAGGACCTGCTCCTCGCCCACCCCGACATCGTGGAGTGCGCGGTCATCGGGGTGCCGGACGACAAGTGGGGCGAGGTGCCGCGCGCGGTGGTGGTGCCCCGGGAGGGCGCCGACCTCGACCCCGACGAGGTGCTCGCCTCGCTGTCCGGCCGGCTCGCCAAGTACAAGCTCCCCAAATCGGTGGTGCTCGCGGACGAACTGCCGCGCACCGCCTCCGGCAAGCTCCTCAAGTCCCGGGTGCGCAAGCGCTACGGCACCACCTCATGAGTAAGGAAAGCGACATGGGTGTCACCGTCAACGGCCTCGACGAACTGAAGAAGCTCGCGGGCAGCGACCTGGGCACCAGCGAGTGGATCGAGGTCACCCAGGAACGCATCGACACCTTCGCCGACGCGACCGGCGACCACCAGTGGATCCACGTCGACCCCGAGCGGGCGGCCGCGGGCCCCTTCGGCGCCCCGATCGCCCACGGCTACCTCACCCTGTCGTTGTTCATCCCCCTGTTCACCGAGCTGCTCGACGTCCAGGGCGTCACCACGAAGGTCAACTACGGTTTGAACAAGGTGCGTTTCCCGGCCCCGGTGAAGGTCGGCTCCCGGATCCGGCTGGCCGCGAGGCTGGCGGAGGTCGAGGACGTGCCGGGCGGGGTGCAGATCGCCGTCGACGGGACGATCGAGATCGAGGGCGGCAGCAAGCCCGCCGCGGTGTTGCAGAGTCTGTCGCGGTTCTACGCGTAGGGCTTCGCCTGAGAGCCGACGTGGTGGGGAACTGCGGGCCGGTGGGGGCTGGGCGCGCAGTTCCCCGCGCCCCTGCGGGGCGCTCGGCTCAGCTCAGTTCACCACGTCGACGAAGATCGGGTTCGAGTAGAACCACGTGTCCGCCCACGGGTCGCCGTTGCCCGGCTCGTGGGGGATCGGGCCGTGCGGGTCGATCGAGGCGCCGAGATAGCCCGTGCCGCCCCGGTTGCCGTCGCTGCCGCGTAGCCGGACGTAGCAGGACTCGTCGCCCGCGGTGAGCGGGATCCGCAGGGTGTAGGTGCCCTTGCGGCCGCTGACGTCCTTGCTCTGGACGACCTTCGTGTCGGGCGCCTGCCAGGTGTCGCGGTCCGCGACCGGACCGCGCACCGCGCCCCGGATGACGTCGACGTGCGCCAACTGGGGAAGGATCCCCTGCGGGTTGACCCGGGACGCGGTCGTCACCGTCACGTTCAGGGTGAGCCGCTCGCCCCTGCGGACCCGCAGCCGTCCGCCGAGGGTGACACCGTCACCGTGGTCGCAGTCCCGCTTCAGCCGCACCTCGAGACCGTCGAGCAGGTGCCCGTGGTCCAGCCAGACCCGGCCCGCGCGCAGGCCCGCCATCACCGCGCGGTAGCCGTAGCGGGTGACGCCGACGTGCGTACGGCTGAACTCGCCGGGCCAGAAGTCGCTGCCGGGCTGCGGGGTGTCGGTGTTCACCGGGTCGGGCAGCTTGCCGGTGTTGTCGAAGTTCTGCCCGGCCGGCCAGTCGCCGTTCTTCCAGGTGTCGAAGACCGTGCGGTGGTTGTCGGAGTTCGTGGTGATCGTGAAGAGGCGCCCCTCCGACAGCATCGCGTCCCAGAGGCCGCCGACCGTGGCCGTCGCCCAGTCGAAGCCGCCGTAGGTGAGGTACGCGTCCGCCGGATAGCCCGCCCAGGACTGGGCGGAGGGCTTGTTCTCGTACTCGCCGCGGATCGAGGTCGCCCCGCGCCAACCCGGGATCGCCGCGCCCTGGGCGCCGGGCGCGCCCTCCATGCCGATCATGATCTCGGCGGCCGCGTCGCGCCAGTTGCGCAGCTCGTGCGGCGAGTCGATGCCGAGGCGCAGCGGGTGGTTGGCGAGCACGAGGACGTCGTCGACATAGCCGGTGCGGCGCTGCTCGGCCAGCCACTGGATGGCCTTGACCGCGTGGGCCTCGTTGCGGGCGGTGTCGGCCGCGCCGGCGGAACCCTCGGTGTACTCCAGCAGCTTGCCGTCGTAGGCCAGCTCGAACGCGGTCAGCAGGTCCGTCTCGTGCGGGCCGGGCGCGGCGAACACCGTGCAGTGCTCGGCGGCCGGGATGTACCACTCCAGGCCCTGGAAGATCAGCTGGCGCGGGTTCGCCGCACGGGCCTTGAGGATCTCCGCGTGCTCCAGCTCGGCGCCGTAGTAGGCGTGCCCGAAGTTGGAGTGCTCGTTGAACACCATCCAGTCCAGGCCGTACTTCGCGGCGGCCCGGGCCTGCTGGGTGAACGTGTACTTGGCGTCGTGGCTGTACACGGAGTGGACGTGGTGGTCGCCGACCAGGTAGGCGAGGCGCGGGTCGGCGCCGCCGAGGCGCGGCCGGCCCAGGGAGGCGGCGAACGCCGGGGTGGCGGCGGAGCCGAGGGCGAACGCGGCGCCGAACAGGCCCGCGCTGCGCAGGAGTCCGCGCCTCGACATGCCCTGGGCGTCCAGCTCGGCGGCGGAGACGGCAGGGTCGGCCCAGGTGGGCAGCTGCTGCTCGGTCATGGAGAAGATCCTCGTCACGGGGGTCAGTGGGTCATGAAGGAGGAGACGGGCAGTGCCCGGGAGACGATCCGCACGTCGCCGAGACGGCCGTACAGGATCTGGTCGATCGTGTCGGCGTAGGTGTAGCCGCCGAGCAGCCAGGGCTCGCCGACCGAGGTGATGCCCACCGCGGCGGCCTTCGGGTTGCGGACCACCGGGCAGCCGTCGACGTACAGGGTCGTGTGCCTGCCGTCGTTGACGACGGCGAGGTGGCACCAGGTCTCCAGCGGTGTCTCCTGGCCCCAGTTGGTGGCGATGCCCTCCTGGTTGAGCGGGCGCATCGCCCACTGCGGTTCGCGGTCGTTGGACAGCGAGAGGGTGGCCACCGGCTCGTCGGGGTCGTCGCCGGTCTTGCCGGCGGCTCCGCCGGTACCCCGGCGGCTGACGACGCCGGCCCACGCGTGGTGGCCGGGGTCCCAGTCCGCGGGCAGCCGGAAGAACGCCTCGATGGTGTAACCGTCCCTGAACGTGGCCGTGTTGAGCGGTGCGCCACCGATCGTCTGGAGATACGCGCCCTTCAGCGGCGACTTGTACCCGGTGAACTCCAGGCTGCCGTGGCCCGGCTGGTCCGGGTGGTGGTCCGCCGACCAGCCGAGGGTGCCGCCGCCCACCGAGACCACGGTGAGGTCGTTGCCGTTGCCCGACAGGTCGCGGACGGTGCCCGAGACCGCCGAGTCGAACCGCCAGTACGCGGCCGTGCCCCGGACCAGCAGTTGCGAGGCGGGCCGGGCCGGACGGGCGGGCACCGGGGCGAAACCGGCGAAGCGGTCCGCGAAGTCGATGTCGACGGAG
Source organism: Streptomyces sp. NPDC006655 (assembly GCF_040703965.1). Taxonomy (NCBI): domain Bacteria; kingdom Bacillati; phylum Actinomycetota; class Actinomycetes; order Kitasatosporales; family Streptomycetaceae; genus Streptomyces; species Streptomyces sp. NPDC006655. The sequence continues at coordinate 19,833 of NZ_JBEYJU010000050.1, forward strand.
AACCGGTCGGCGTCGCCGCTGAGTTCGATCTCCTGCCGCTCCAGCTCGTTGAGGCCCTTCTTGGCCCGGCCGAGGATCCACGGCGAGACCGTCTCCACGTCGATGACGTTCCGGTCCAGGTCGAAGTGGTAGAGGCGGATCATCGCCGCGCCGCCGAAGTACCGGTTCTGGTAGTTCGTCAGATGCAGGTGCACCTCGTTGCCCGCCGCGTTCTTGCGGGTGACGCGACCGGCCGGCCAGTAGTGGCCGTTCAGGGTGAGGAAGATCTGGTCGTGGTCGTCGACCAGCTGGTCCCACAGCTGCTGCCCGTACGACGACAGCTCGCCGTCTCCCACGACCAGTTCGTGCGTGGTGAGGATGACCGGTGCCTTCGGGTGGGAGGCGATGACGTTCTTCGCCCAGGCGTAGCCCTTCGCCGACAGCCGCCAGTCGAGCGCCAGGACCAGCCACTCGCGCCCGGCCGCCCGGAACAGGTGGTAGGTGTGGTAGCCGTCCGGGGAGGCACCGCCGAACGTCGGCTTGTCCTTGAACCGCTGCGGGCCGAACGCGTCCAGGTAGGGTGACGCGCCACGCTGGTCGTCCGTGGACGACGTGATGTCGTGGTTGCCGGCCAGCACGCTGTAGCCGACCTCGCGCCGGTCGAGGATCCGGAACGCCCTGCTGATCGCGTCGAACTCCTCGACGGCCCCGTTCTGGGTGAGGTCGCCCAGGTGGGACAGGAAGACGATGTTGTCCTCCTCCGCCTGGTCCAGCAGGTACCGCAGCGAGGCCTCGACGGGCGCCGGGTCGATGCTCGGTCCGTCGAAGAGGTACTGGGTGTCGGGCATCACCGCGAGGGTGAAGCGACGGCTCTCGGTGTCGGGCCGTCGGCGGGAGCCGGCGGACGCCTCGGCGACGGCCGGCAGCGCCACCCCGGCGCCGGCGGCCGTGGCGGCGGCGCCCAGCAGCGCGGTGGCCCTGAGGAAGGTGCGTCTTCCGGCTCCGGCCTGCGCGGCCTCGCCCTGTAGGGGGTCATGAGAAGTACACACGAGTGCTCCGTGAGTAAGCAGAAGTGACGGCGGAGGGCGTGGGGGGATCTCAGCGGACGCGCAGGGTCCAGCTCCAGCGGTGGATACCCGGTGCGACGAGGTAGGAGGGGAAGGTGTCGGGACCGCACGAGGCCGTACCCAGGCCCCGGTGCGCGGCGTCGATGTGGACCACGCAACCGGCCCGCGGCACGAGTTCGTCGTGGTGCGTGACGGCGGTGAGGTCCTCGGCGCGGTAGCGGCTGACGCAGACCTGGCGGGGTTCGTCCAGCTCGACCGCGAGTCCGGTGCCGTCCGGCGCCGACAGCGTGAACCGTCGGACGCCGTGCCGGCCGCCGCTCTCCTGGGGCCGCAGGTAGGGGGTGAACAGCTCGTCCACCGGCAGCCGGTGGTGGCCGACGGGGGCTCCGGCGGCGCGGTCGGGGTACGACTCCCAGGGACCCTGACCGAACCAGTCCAACAGGTCGAGCCCGGCCACCGTCTCGAAGACCGAGCCGACCCGCGCCACGTCCGTGAACTCCTCGGGCAGCTCGGCCGACTCGTCGACCCGGACCCCGCCCTCGACCGGTGTGAACTCCTGCCGGTGCCGTACCACCCCCACGGTGCCCGCGTACTCCGCGACCACGGCCACCGAGCCGCCGTCCCTGCGCATCGACACCACCTTGCGCACCAGCCGGTCCAGCCCCCAGGCCCGCCAGCGCGACGCAGTCCCGCCGAGCTCGTCGTTGTCGGTGGGCGCCCGCCACAGCGAGAGCGTCGGCGCGGCCGTCAGCAGCGGGTGCCGCAACAGCCCCTCCTCGTCCACCTCGACGGCGGGTCCCGATGCCACCGGTTGCCCCGGCGCGTCCGCCGCCCGGATCCGGATCCCCGGCGCGCAGACCTCCGTACCGGCCGGCGCCCACGCCTGGTCCTCGGCGACCGTGACCCGCAGGGTCAGCCAGGCCTCCCCGCCGTCCGCCGGCACCGCGAACGGCAGCGGTACGGCCGCGGTCTCACCGGGCCGCAGCTCCGGCAGCCGCGCCGGACCGGTCAGGGTACGACCGTCGGCCAGCGCCAGCTCCCAGGTGCCCGTCAGCCAGTCGAGGCCCCGGAAGTGCTGGTGGTTGGCGAGGACCACGCCCTCGTGCTTGAAGCACCGGATGCGGACCGGCGCCGCGATCTCTCGGTGCTCGTACATCGCGGGCTTGGGGGTGCGGTCGGGGAAGACGATGCCGTCCGCGACGAACGCCCCGTCGTGCAGGGCCTCGCCGAAGTCGCCGCCGTACGCCCAGCGGTGGCCGGGCGCGGCGACACCGTTGTCATACAGTCCGGCGCCCGTGCGCCCGACCGGTCTTCCGTCGCTCACCCGCTGGAGAATTCCGTGGTCCCAGAACTCCCAGATGAACCCGCCCTGAAGACCCGGAGTGGACTCGATGGCGGCCCAGTGGTCGGCGAGCGTGCCGTTGCTGTTGCCCATGGCGTGCGAGTACTCGCACTGGATCAGCGGTTTCGTCTGCTCCCCGGACAGCGCGTGCGCCACGCAGTCCTCCAGCGGCGCGTACATCGGGCAGGCGATGTCGGAGGCCACGTCCGGGTCGGCCCAGCCGCGCTTGGCGGCGCCCTCGTACTGGACCGGCCGGGTCGGGTCGTGGCGTCGCACCCAGCCCGCCGCCGCGTCGTGGTTGGCGCCGTAGTCGGACTCGTTGCCCAGCGACCAGATGATGACGGAGGGGTGGTTCTTGTCGCGCAGCACCATCCGTGAGACCCGGTCCACGAAGGCGTTCAGGTAGCGCGGGTCGTCGGCGATCTCGTGCGCGTGGTCGTGGGACTCGATGTCCGCCTCGTCCACCACGTAGAAACCCAGTTCGTCGGCGAGGTCGTACAGCGCGGGGTCGTTCGGGTAGTGCGAGGTGCGGATCGCGTTGAACCCGAACCGCTTGAGCACCACCAGGTCGGCCCGCATGTCGTCGTACGACACCGTCCGCCCGGTCAGCGGGTGGAAGTCGTGCCGGTTGACGCCGCGGACGAACACCCGCTCGCCGTTGACCAGCAGGTCCCGGCCGACGATCTCGACGTCCCGGAAGCCGACGCGGTGGTGCGAGGTGTCGGCGACCGTGCCGTCCGCGCGGTGCAGCCGCACGGTCAGCCCGTACAGCTCGGGCTCCTCCGCGTTCCAGGTGCGCACCTCGGGTACGACGGCCTGGATGCGGGCCTCGCCCAGGAAGTCGGAGACCCGGTCGTCCTCGGCGTTGAGCCGGTCGAACTCGGTGTCCTGCGCGAGGGGTCGACCGTCCAGGTCGGCGGTGACGTACCAGCCGTCGGGCAGCGCCCCGCGGTCGTCGCGCACCAGGCAGTCCACCCGCAGCTCGCCGTCCCGCCGGGCCCGCACGGTGACGTCCGCGAGCCGCAGCGGGTCGGTCGCGTACAGCAGCACCGAGCGGGTGATCCCGCCGTGCCACCAGTGGTCCTGGTCCTCGATGTGCGTGGCGTCCGACCACTTGACCACGGTCAGCCGCAGCACCGACCGCTCACCGGGACGGACGACCGCCGTCAGGTCGAACTCGGCGGCGAGGTGCGAGTCCTTGGAGACGCCGACCGGCCGCCCGTCGACGTGCACGAGCAGCACGCTCTCCGCGGCGCCCACCTGGAGCACGATCCGGCGCCCCGCCCACGCGGCGGGGACGTCCAGCTCACGCTCGTAGACCCCTGTCGGGTTCGCGGTGGGGGAGTGCGGCGGGAACTCGGGGAACGGCATCCGCACGTTCGTGTACTGCGGCAGGTCGCCGGTGTCCTGCACGGTCCAGGCGCCGGGCACGTGCGCCGTCGTCCAGGCACCGCCGACCGGCGCGTCCGGAGCCGGCAGCAACTGGAAGCGCCAGTCGCCGTCCAGGGGGAGCGCTCCGGAGCGCCGGTCGACGGCGTTCATGGGCAGGCGCCCCCAGGAGGTCACCTCGGGTGCCTCCCAGGGGCGCAGGGCCGTCAGGGGGTCGTACAGCGGATGTGCGTCGGTCATGACCATTCCGAAGTCGGTGCGGGCGGCGGCAGGACCCGGCCCGGCAGGTCCCGGGCGGGGTCGGCGGGGATGCCGAGGCGGTTCAGGACGGTGGGGGCGATGTCGATGAGTCGGGGTGTGTCGAGCCGGTGGCGGGCGGGCGGTTCGGGCTCGGCCAGGATGACGAAGACCTCCCGCTCGGCGCGGGTGTCGCCGCCGTGCCCGCCGGTGTCGAGATGGCCGTGGTCGGTGGTGACGAGGACGGTCCACCGCTCGTCGGCCGGGCGGGCTGCGATCGCGCCGAGGAGGTGCCCGAGGTGGGCGTCCTGGGCGCGCAGGGCGTCGTCGTACCGGGCGGAGAACGGGCCGGCGGCGTGCGCGGCCTCGTCGGTGGAGCCGAAGTACACGAACAGGACGTCCGGGGTGTCCTCCGTGAGCAGACGTGCCGCGGTACGGGCGACGAGGCGGTCGGCCGTGGCGTAGCCGTCGCTCTCGCCGTCGTACTGCATCACCTGCCCGGCGGTCGCGCCGAGGATGCCGCGGCGGACCAGCTCCGGCCAGGACACCACGGCGACCGCGCGCAGCCCGGGGCGGGCGGTGACCGCGCGGCTCAGGAAGTCGGGGTGGCGGGCGTGGTCGGCGCCGGCGAAGTCGTTGCCGGTCACCCCGTGCCGGTCGGGCCACACCCCGGTCAGCACGCTCGACCAGCCTGGTCCGGAGTCGGTGTAGGCCATGCTGGTGGACGGTCCGCCCGCGGCCTGGCCGTCCACCTCGCCGTACGGCAGCAGGCTGGTGCCGTGGGCGCCCCGGGCCATCAGGGCGTGCAGCACCGGCGCCGTGAGCGGCGCGAGGGCCAGCCGGTCGAAGCGCAGGCCGTCCATGCCCACCACCAGCACCCGGCCGTGCCCGGGCCGCGCCCCACCGGCGTCGTACGTCATCGCCCGCCCCTTCCGTCGTGATCCCGGGTCAGGTGCCCTGGACCGCTCCCTCGGTGGCGCCCGCGATGAACCCCCGGGCGAAGACCGCGAAGACGATGACCAGGGGGAGGGCGGCCATCAGCACACCGGCCATGACCATGCTGTAGTCGGTGGTGTGGCCGACGTTGAGCTGGGCGAGTTCCACCTGGAGCGTCACATGGGCGGGGTCGGTGAGCACGATCAGCGGCCAGACGTAGTCGTTCCAGGCCCCGACGAAGGCGTAGATGGCGAGGAAGGACAGCGCCGGCCTGATCATCGGCAGCGCGATGTTCCAGTACTGGCGGAAGAACCCGGCGCCGTCGATGCGCGCGGCGTCGAGGAGTTCGTCGGGCACGCCGTTCTCGATGTACTGGCGCAGCCAGAAGATGCCGAAGGCGTTGGCGAGGGCCGGCGGGACCAGCGCCTGGAGGGTGCCGACCCAGCCGATCTTGGACATCAGGATGAACTGCGGCAGGACCGCCAGTTGCAGCGGCAGCATCATGAACAGCAGCAGCGTGCCGAAGAGCACCTTGCGTCCGGGGAAGTCGAACTTGGCGAAGGCGAAGGCCGCCAGCGAGTCGACGAACAGCACCAGGACGGTGGTGACGCACGCGACGATCACCGTGTTCAGCATCGACCCGAAGAAGTCGATGGTGTTCAGCACGTGCCGGATGTTCTCCAGCAGGTGCGAGCCGAAGGTGAACTTCGGCGGGCTCTTGTAGATGTCCTGGGTGGTGTTGGTCGCCATGACGATCGTCCACAGGAAGGGGAAGACCGAGAGGACGACGGCCAGCATCAGGATGACGTGGGCGGTCAGGCCCTTGGGGCGGCGCAGCCGCCGCCGCTCGGTGGCGGCCCCGGTGGTGGGGTCGGCGGTCGTCATGACTTCCTCCCTCGCTGTGTGATGCGCCAGTTGACGGCGACCAGCACGATGATCAGTACGAAGAAGGCCCACACGATGGCCGCGCCGTAGCCGTAGTCGTTGTTGAGGAAGGCCGACTGGTAGAAGTACAGCAAGGTGGTCAGACCGGCCTGCCCGGGGCCGCCGAGGTTCGCGTTGGCGGCGTTGTTGGCGAACAGGACCTGGGGTTCGCTGAAGCTCTGCAGACCGTTGATGGTCGAGATGACGACCGTGAACAGGATGATCGGCCGCATGATCGGGACGGTGATCTGGAAGAAGGTCCGGACGGGTCCGGCGCCGTCCATCTTCGCGGCCTCGTAGATCGACGTCGGGATCGCCTGGAGGCCGGCCAGGTAGATGATCATGTTGTAGCCGGTCCACATCCAGGTCATCAGCAGCGCGATGACCACCTTGATCAGCCACGGGTTGCTCAGCCACGGCACCGGTGAGATGCCGACCGTGCCCAGGATCGCGTTGACCAGGCCGAAGTTGTTGCTGAACACCGCGCCGAAGAAGATCGCAACGGCCACGATCGAGGTGACGTTCGGGACGTAGAGGGCGATGCGGTAGAAGCCCTTGAAGCGGCGCACCGAGTGCAGCAGCGTCGCCAGCACCAGGGCGCCGAAGAGGGTGGGGACGGTGGACAGCACCCAGATCACCAGGGTGTTGCGGATGGACAGCCAGAAGACCGGGTCCGACCACAGGAACCTGAACTGCTGGAGGCCGACGAACTGCATGTCGCCCAGGCCGTCCCAGCGCTGGAAGGCCAGATACAGCGAGTAGAAGACGGGGAAGAACGAGAACGCGATGAATATCAGGTAGAACGGCGAGATCGCCAGGTACTGGCGCCAGTACGACAGCGGACCGCGCCGCAGGGGCCGGGCGTGGCCCGCGGGCACGGAGCGCCGCGGGCGGAACCGGGCCGGGGCCGGCCCGCCGCGGTGTTCGGGCACCGCGGCGGGACCGGTCACCGGAGGGGACGACACCTCAGCTCACCCCCTGTCGCCGGGCGATCTGCTTGGCCTGGCTGACCGCGTCCTTCCAGGCGTCGTCGGGCTTCTTGCCCTTCGCCTCGATGTTGGTCAGCTCCGTCATGTAGGGGGCCATGACGGCGGCGTCCGCGGGCGCCTCGTAGCTGTCCGGGATGGCCTTGGCGGCCGGGCCGAACACCTCGATGATCTTCTGCCCGCCGAAGAAGGCGTCCGGGCCCGTCATGGCCGGCATCGCGTAGGCGGCCGGGGCGGCGGGGAAGATGGCGGCGTCGGTGAAGCCGCGGGCGTCGTTGGCGGGGCTGAGGATCCAGCTGATGATCTTGAAGGCCTCTTCGGGGTTCCGGCACTGGCTGGGCAGGGCCAGGTAGGAGCCGCCCTGGTTGGACGGGCCGACCGGGTTGGCGCAGACCCGCCACTTGCCCTTGGTCCCCGGGGCGGCCTGCTCGATGTCCAGCGCGTGCCAGGCCGCGCCCAGCTCGGTGAGCAGGTTCTTGCCGATGGCCGCGTTCCAGGTGTTGTCGTTGATCTTGGCGTCGATGCCCAGGGTGTAGGGGCGGACCGCGGTGGTCCAGGCGGCGCGGATGTGGTCCTGGTCGCCGATGAAGTGGTTGTTCTTGTCGATGAAGCGTTGGGTGCCCTGCCCGACCACCACCGTGAAGACGGCACCTATGTTGTTGACCAGGTAGGTGCCGGGGTTCTTCTTCTGCAGCTCGGTGCCCAGCTGGAAGTAGTCCTCCCAGGTCTTGACCAGTTCGGCGACCTTGGCGGGGTCGGTGGCCACCCCGGCCTTGGCGAAGAGGTCCTCGCGGTAGAAGAGCGCGGTGGGGCCGATGTCGATCGGGAAGCCGATCTGCTTGCCGTCCTTGGTCTGGGCGAGCTTGCTCTTCCAGCTCAGGTACTGCGAGGAGATCTTCTTGAAGCCCAGGTCGTTCAGGTCCAGGAAGCGCGAGGCGTTGGGCAGGAAGGACGCCATGTCCTCGCCCTTGATGCCGGTGATGTCGGGCACCGAGGAGCCCGCGGCGAGGGTGGTGGTGAGCTTCTGCTTGAAGTCACCGCCGATGGAGGCGGAGGTCAGCTTCACCGAGCTGCTGAAGTGGGTCTTCGCCTCGGCCACCACCTTGTCGCTGAGCGCGCCACCCCAGTACCACAGGGTGAGGTCCTTGCCGTTCTTGGTGCCGCCCGATCCCGAGCCGCCGCATGCGACGGTGAGACCGGACGCGGCCGCGGTGAGGACTGCGGCCTGGAGGAAGCCTCTACGTGAAAGGTCCACGGGTCACTCCTGTTGTTCCTGTTCGACGTGCCAAGGGGTTCGACGTGCCAAGGGGTTCGACGTGCCTGGGGGTTCGAGGGTCAGTGCCGCTCTGCGGAGGCGCGTGGGCCGACGAGCGCCCGAGGGGCGGGCGGGGTCACGGGGGCGTACCGCACCGGCGGCCCGGGGTCGGCCGGGAGCCGGTCGGCCAGGAAGCCGTAGGTGCGCCGGAGGCCGGGGTCGGTCAGCGACCGCCACCAGCTGTCGACGCCGTACCAGCCGGGGGCCGCGAGTGCCCCGCCGGGCCGGCCGACGGAGAGGCCGGCGGCCAGTACGGCGAACCGCAGCCGCTCCTCCAGCGGCCAGCCGCCCAGCGAGGCGGCCACGAAGCTCGCCCCGAAGACGTCTCCGGCGCCCGTCGCGTCGAGGACGTCCACCGCGAGGGCCGGGACCTCCGCGTACTCGCCGGTGTGCTGGTCGACGGCCAGCGCGCCGGCGCCGCCGCGTGTCACCACCGCCACCGGGACCAGTTCGGCGAGCGTGCCCAGCGCGGCCATGGCGCTGTCGGTGCGGGTGTAGGCCATGGCCTCGGCCTCGTTCGGGAGGAAGGCGTGGCACAGTGCGAGCTGGTCGAGGAGAGCACGGGACCACTGCTGGGTGGGGTCCCAGCCGACGTCGGCGTAGACGTGGGTGCCGTTCGCGGCCGCCTTGGCGATCCACTCGCGCGGTTCGGCCTCGAGGTGCACCAGTGCGGTACGCGCCTCGGGCGGGTCGCCCATCAGCGCGTCCTGCGAGTACGGCGGCTGTGAGCCGTGGGTGACCAGGGCGCGGTCGTCGCCGTGCGCGAGGGAGACCGTGACCGGGGTGGGCCACCGGTCCGCGACGCGGGAGAGCGAGAGGTCGACGTGCTCCTGGTCGCTCAGGACGTCCCGGCAGTACGCGCCGTAGAAGTCGTCGCCGAAGACCGTGGCCAGCGAGGTACGCAGGCCGAACCGGGACGCGGCCACCGCGAGGTTCGCGATGCCGCCGGGGCCGCAGCCCATGCCCGCCGTCCAGATCTCCTCGCCCGGTGTCGGCGGTTTCCCGAGCCCCGTCAGGACGAGGTCGTAGAAGAGCAGCCCGGTCAGCAGCACATCGGGCCTGTCGTCGTCCACGCGCGCAGCCTCTCGTCAAAACTCGTCATTTCGATGACCGGAATCGTGCGCCGCTCTGCGAGATTGGTCAATACCCGAGCAGAACTGAGCATGGATTTGATTGAAGATGACGAGTAGTGTTCGCCGCGTGCTGGCAGAACGACGACATCAACTCATCCTGCGGGCCCTGCGCTCGGGCGGTCCCGCGGCCGTGACCGATCTCTCCGAGCAACTGGGTGTGAGCCCCGCCACGATCCGGCGCGACCTGCTCAAACTGGAAGAGGACGGGCTGCTCACGCGGGTGCACGGCGGTGCCGTCGCGGAGGAGGGCGACCAGCCCTTCGCCGAGGTCGCCGAGGTGCGCGTGGCCGAGAAGGACGCCATCGCGGCCCGCGCGGCGGCCCTGGTCGCCGACGGCCAGTCGGTCCTCCTGGACATCGGCACGACGGCCTACCGGCTGGCCCGCCAGTTGCACGGCCGCCGGCTCACCGTGATCACCAGCAACCTGGTGGTCTACGAGGAGCTCGCCGACGACGAGGGCATAGAGCTGGTGCTGCTCGGCGGCATGCTCCGCCGCGAGTACCGTTCCCTGGTCGGTTTCCTCACCGAGGACAACCTGCGTCAGCTGCACGCCGACTGGCTCTTCCTCGGCACCAGCGGGGTGCGCCCCGGCGGGCAGGTGATGGACACGACGGTCGTGGAGGTGCCGGTCAAGCGCGCCATGATCAAGGCGAGCGACAAGGTCGTCCTGCTCGCCGACGCCGCCAAGTTCCCGGGTACGGGCATGGCGAAGGTCTGCGGTCCCGAGGACCTGGACATGGTGGTGACCAACGCGCCGGTGGACCCGGCGACCCGGGCCGCCCTGGAGGAGGCCGGTGTCGAGATGGTCCTGGCAGGAAAGGCTCTAGCGTGAAACTGACGATTCTGGGCGGCGGCGGGTTCCGGGTGCCGCTCGTGTACGGCGCACTGCTGACCGACCGCGGCGAGGGGCGGGTCACCGAGGTCGTCCTGCACGACCTCGACGCCGGACGGCTGTCGGCGGTGGCCCGCGTCCTTGCGGAGCAGGCGGCCGTCGTTCCCGACGCTCCCGCCGTGACCGCCACCACCGACCTCGACGAGGCGCTGCGCGGCGCCGACTTCGTCTTCTCCGCGATCCGGGTGGGCGGCCTGGAGGGCCGTGCGGCCGACGAGCGGGTGGCCCTGGCCGAGGGCGTCCTCGGCCAGGAGACCGTCGGCGCAGGCGGCATCGCCTACGGCCTGCGGACCGTCCCGGTCGCCGTGGAGATCGCCCGGCGGGTGGCCCGGCTCGCCCCAGACGCCTGGGTCATCAACTTCACCAACCCCGCGGGACTCGTCACCGAGGCCATGTCCCGCCACCTCGGCGACCGCGTCATCGGCATCTGCGACTCCCCGGTCGGCCTCGGCCGCCGTATCGCCCGGGTGCTCGGCGCGAACCCCCGCGAGGCATGGATCGACTACGTCGGCCTCAACCACCTCGGCTGGGTGCGCGGCCTGCACATCGCGGGCCGCGACGAGCTCCCGCGCCTGCTCGCCGACCCCGACCTGCTCGGCTCCTTCGAGGAGGGCAAGCTCTTCGGCGTCGACTGGCTCCAGTCCCTCGGCGCCATCCCCAACGAATACCTGCACTACTACTACTTCAACCGCGAGGCCGTCCGCTCCTACCAGCAGGCCGAGAAGACCCGCGGCGCCTTCCTGCGCGACCAGCAGGCGCACTTCTACGAGGCGGTCGCGGACCCCGGCTCGAAGGCCCTGGACGTATGGGACCGCACCCGCGCCGAGCGGGAGGCCACCTACATGGCCGAGAACCGGGAGACGGCCGGCGCCGGCGAGCGCGACGCCGACGACCTGTCCGGCGGCTACGAGAAGGTCGCCCTGGCCCTGATGCGGGCCATCGCCCGCGACGAGCGCACCACGCTGATCCTGAACGTCCGCAACCGCGGCACCCTCTCGGTGCTCGACGGCGAGGCCGTCATCGAGGTGCCCTGCCTGGTCGACGCCAACGGCGCCCACCCGGTCGCCGTCGCCCCGCTGCCCGACCACGCCACCGGCCTGGTCTGCGCGGTCAAGGCCGTCGAGCGCGAGGTGCTCGCCGCCGCCGAGTCCGGCTCCCGTGCGACGGCCGTCAAGGCGTTCGCCCTGCACCCGCTGGTCGACTCGGTGAACGTCGCCCGCCGCCTGGTGGAGGGGTACACCGACGCCCATCCAGGCCTCGCGTATCTTAAGTAGCCAGCCGCTCGGAAAGCGCTTTCCATCCCTCTTCTGGAGACTTCCATGCACGACGAACGCCGCCGGATCGAGGAGCGCGTAGAGCGCCTCCAGAACCAGCGCATCAGGCCCGCGATCCACGCGGCCACCGTCCCCTTCGAGGTGACCGCCTGGCAGGCCCCCGGCGAGCCGGTCCCCTTCGAGGAGGCCGCGGCCGCCTCCTACGAGCCCTTCGCCATGGACACCCCGTGGGGTCCGCCCTGGGGCACCACCTGGTTCCGGATGCGCGGCGAGGTGCCCGCGGAGTTCGCGGGCCGCCGGGTCGAGGCCGTCATCGACCTCGGGTTCGTCGGCGACTGGCCGGGCAACCAGGCCGAGGCCCTGGTCCACCTCACCGACGGAACCCCGCTGAAGGCGGTCAACCCCCTCAACCAGTACGTGCCGATCGCCAACCCGGCGGCCGGCGGCGAGGTGATCGACTACCTGGTGGAGGCCGCCTCCAACCCGGACATCCTCGCCAACGACTTCCGCGAGCCCACCTGCCTGGGCGATGTGCTGACGGCCGGCGACAAGCCGCTCTACACCTTCAAGCGCGCCGACATCGCCGTCCTCGACGAGAACGTCTGGCACCTCGACCTCGACATCCAGGTGCTGCGCGAGCTGATGCTGGAGCTCGGCGAGCACGACCCGCGCCGGCACGAGATCGCGCACGCCCTCGACCACGCGATGGACCTGCTCGACCTGGACGACATCTCCGGCTCGGCGGCCGCCGTCCGCGAGGCCCTGAAGCCGGCCCTGTCCAAGCCCGCGCACGCCAGCGCGCACATCATCTCCGGCGTCGGCCACGCCCACATCGACTCGGCCTGGCTGTGGCCGATCCGCGAGACCAAGCGCAAGACCTCCCGCACCTTCTCCAACGTGACATCGCTGGCGGACGAGTACGAGGAGTTCGTCTTCGCCTGCTCGCAGGCCCAGCAGTACGAGTGGGTCCGCGACAACTACCCGCAGGTCTGGGCCCGCATCCAGGAGTCCGTGAAGAAGGGCCAGTGGGCCCCGGTCGGCGGCATGTGGGTGGAGTCCGACGGCAACCTCCCCGGCGGCGAGGCGATCGCCCGCCAGCTCGTGCACGGCAAGCGGTTCTTCATCGAGCACTTCGGCATCGAGACCAAGGGCGTCTGGCTGCCCGACTCCTTCGGCTACAACGCGGCCTACCCGCAGCTCGCCAAGCTGGCCGGCAACGAGTGGTTCCTCACCCAGAAGATCTCCTGGAACCAGACCAACACGTTCCCCCACCACACCTTCTGGTGGGAGGGCATCGACGGCACCCGCATCTTCACCCACTTCCCGCCCGTCGACACCTACAACGCCCGCTTCAGCGGCGAGGAGATGTCCCGCGCGGTCCGCAACTACGCCGAGAAGGGCGCCGCCACCCGCTCCCTGGCCCCGTTCGGCTGGGGCGACGGCGGTGGCGGCCCCACCCGCGAGATCATGGAGCGCGCCCGCCGCCTGAAGAACCTTGAGGGCTCCCCGCGCGTCGAGGTCGAGCACCCGGACGCCTTCTTCGCCAAGGCCCGCGCCGAGTACGAGGACGCCCCGGTCTGGGTCGGCGAGCTCTACCTGGAGCTGCACCGCGCCACCTACACCTCGCAGGCCCGCACCAAGCAGGGCAACCGGCGCAGTGAGCACAAGCTGCGCGAGGCCGAGCTGTGGGCGACGACGGCCGCACTGCACGCGCCCGGCTACCGCTACCCGCACGAGAAACTCGACCGGCTCTGGAAGACGGTCCTGCTGCACCAGTTCCACGACATCCTGCCGGGCTCCTCGATCGCCTGGGTGCACCGCGAGGCCGAGGCCGAGTACGCCCGCGTCGCCGAGGAGCTGGAGACGCTCACCGCCGAGGCGGTCGCGGCGCTGGGCGGCGGTACGGCCCGGGTCTTCAACACCAGCCCCTACGACCGCGCCGAGGTCGTCCGCGACACCGCCGGCACCCCGGTCTACGTCGAGGTCCCCGCGAGCGGCAGCGCCCCGCTGACGGCCGCCACCGAGGCCCCGGGGGCCGTGACGGTCGAGGGCCGCGTCATCGACAACGGACTCGTCCGGGTGGAGATCGCCGAGGACGGCACCCTGTCGTCGGTCCGCGACCTCCGGGCGAACCGCGAGGTCCTGGCGGGCCAGGGCAACCTGCTCCGCCTGCACACCGACCTGCCGAACTACTGGGACGCCTGGGACGTCGACAAGCACTACAAGAACCGCTACACCGACCTGCTGGACCCCTCGGAGATCACGGTCGTCGACGCGGACCCGCTGCTCGGCTCGATCCGCGTCACGCGTCCGTTCGGCAACGGATCCATGATCGTCCAGACGATCACGGTGCGCGCCGGCAGCCCCCGGATCGACTTCGAGACGGACATCGACTGGCACGAGGCCGAGAAGTTCCTCAAGGCGGGCTTCCCGGTGGACATCCGGGCCGCGCACTCCTCCGCCGAGATCCAGTTCGGTCACGTGCAGCGGCCCACGCACACCAACACCAGCTGGGAGGCGGCCCGTTTCGAGGTCTCCGGCCACCGCTGGGTGCACGTCGGCGAGCCCGGCTACGGCGTCGCCGTCATCAACGACTCGACGTACGGCCACGACGTCTCCCGCACCGTCCGCGAGGACGGCGGCACGACCACCACGGTCCGGCTCTCCCTGGTGCGCGCCCCGCGCGTCCCGGACCCGGGCGCCGACCAGGGCCGCCACCGCCTCACCTACTCCCTGCTGCCCGGCGCGGACATCGAGGACGCGGTCGCGGCGGGCTACGCCCTCAACCTCCCGCTGCGGGTGGCGGATTCGGCGGGCGAGCCGGAGCCGGTCGTCTCGGTGGACGGCGACGGCGTGACCGTCGAGGCGGTCAAGCTCGCCGACGACGCCTCCGGCGACGTGGTGGTCCGGCTCTACGAGTCCCGTGGCGGCCGTGCCCAGGGGGTGCTGCGCACCGGCTTCGCACTGGCCGGCGCCCAGGTGACCGACCTGCTGGAACGCCCGCTGGAGGAGGCGGCCACCGACGGCGACTCCGTCCCGGTGGAGCTGCGCCCCTTCCAGATCCTCACCCTCCGGCTGCGCAGGAGCTGACCGCATGGCCATGCAACCGTGGTTCACCGACGCCAAGTTGGGGATCTTCGTGCACTGGGGCATCTACGCCGTCGACGGGGTCCAGGAGTCCTGGTCCTTCTACGACGACATCGTGCCGCACGACCAGTACATGTCCCAGCTGGGCCGGTTCACGGGCGCCGCGTACGACCCGAAGGCGTGGGCGGACCTGTTCGCCCGCGCCGGCGCCCGGTACGCCGTGCTGACCAGCCGCCACCACGACGGTGTGGCCCTGTGGGACACGGAGTTCGGCGACCTGAACCTCGGCAAGGACTACGTCGGCCCGTACGCCGACGCCCTGCGCGAGAAGGGGCTGAAGGTCGGCCTGTACTACTCGCACTCCGACTGGAACCACCCCGACTACGCGTCCACGCGCAAGCCGGGCCGGCCGCCCGAGCAGGAGGACAACCGCTACTCCGAAGTCGCGGCGGAGGACGAGGACCTGGCCGCCTGGGACCGCTTCATCGCCTACCGGGACGGCCAGATAACCGAGTTGGCGTCCCGCTACCGGCCGGACCTGATGTGGTTCGACGGGGAGTGGGACCGCAGCGAGGAGCAGTGGCGGATCCCCGAACTCGCCGCGCTGATCCGCTCGTACGTGCCGCAGGTCGTCTTCAACGCGCGCATGCTCAGCGAGGGCGACTACGCCACCCCCGAGCAGGGCGCCCCCGTCGTGCCGCCGGACGGCCCCTGGGAGCTGTGCCTGACGATCAACGACTCGTGGGGATACCAGCACCACGACCACAACCACAAGTCGCTCGCCCAGCTGATCCGCTACTTCACCGAGACCATCGGGGGCGGCGGCAATCTGCTGCTCGACGTCGGCCCCATGGAGGACGGCACCATCCCGCAGCCGCAGGTGGAGCGTCTGGAAGGGCTGGGGGAGTGGATCCGGCGGCACGCGGTGGCGGTGTACGGGACCGGCCGCGGGCTGCCCGCCGGGCACCACTACGGGCCCAGCACCCTCTCCGCCGACCGGCGCACCCTGTACCTCACCCTGTTCGACGCCCCGCGCGCCGAGATCGGGGTCCGCGGTCTGGCCACGAAGGTCAGGCGGGTCACCGTGGTGGGCAGCGGCACCGAGCTCGGGCACCGGGTGGTCGGCGGACTGCACGAGGCCGTCGGCGTGCTCTGGATCGACCCGCCGGCCGCGGCCGACCTCGACCCGTACGCCACCGTCCTCGCCGTCGAACTGGACGGGGAACTGGAGCTGTACCGGGGCTCCGGACGGTTCTAGACGGCCGAGGCGTGGGGGTACCCGGCCCAGGTACCCCCACGCCACGGCTTTCGGTGCTCAGCCGGTGAAGCCGGCCGTGATCGAGGTGAACTGCCAGTCGCTCTGGCTGATCCCGGAGCAGTTGCTCACCACGCCGCCGCCCGCGCAGCCGCGGTCCCGGTTGACCGCCCAGAACGCGAGCCGGGCGATGTGGTGCGAGTTCCCCCAGTCACGGATCTGGGTCCAGATCGCCGGGGTGGTGTTCTCCTGCTGGTCGGACAGCCCGTTCATGCCGGAGATCCCGATGTGCGCGTAGGCCGTCGCGTCGTCCCAGCCGAACGTGGACTTGAGCTTGGCCTTCAGGCCCTCGGCCGCGTTCACCGTGTTGCCGTACATGTCGGAGCCGCCGCCGAAGTCGAACGGCATGATCGTGAAGACGTCGATGTCGGCGCCGATCGACTGCGCCTGCTCGATCAGCCGGTTGCCGTAGTACGTCGGACCGGTGGTGGACGTCCCGAAGGTGACGATCGTCCGCAGGCCGGGGTTGTTGGCCTTGACCGTCTTCAGGGCGGTCAGGATCTTCGCCTGCACGGCCTCGTTCTCGAACTCGTCCGTGTTCTCGATGTCCATGTCGACGGACTTGAGGCCGTAGGCGTCGATCACCTTCTGGATCGCCCCGGCCAGCGCGCTCGCGGAGGAGCAGTTGGCGCCGAGCTTGCTGCCCTGCCAGCCGCCGAACGACGGGGTGACGTCACCGCCGGCCGCCCGGATCTGGTTGATCGCGGTCTGGTCGGCGCCGCCGGTGAGCGGCCGGCTGCCGTCCCAGGCCGGGGTGCAGCCGCCGGAGTCCAGCACGAAGGCCATGGTGAAGTTCTTGATGCCGGTCGCGTTCATCACGGTGGCCGGGTTCGGCGGGTCGCCCCAGCCCTCGTAGAGGTAGGGCGCGGCCTGCTTGAAGCCGCTCCCGCCGCCGGTGCCCGCGCTCGTGGTCACCGACACCGCGTTGGAGGCGGGCGACACGTTGCCGGCCGCGTCCCGTGCCTTCACCGTGAAGGTGTACGCCGTGCTCGCCGCCAGTCCGCTCACCGTGGCGGAGGTCCCGGAGACGCTCGTCGCCAGGGTCGACCCGCGGTAGACGTCGTACGCCGTGACCCCGACGTTGTCCGTCGCGGCCGACCAGGACAGCGACACGCTCGACGAGGTCTTCCCGGTGGAGGTGAGGTTCGCGGGCGCGGTCGGCGCCTGGGTGTCGGAGCTGCCGCCGGGGCCGTCGAGGCTGATGTCGTCGGCGTAGTAGGTGCCCTGGGCGTACCACCCGTGGACGTAGATCTGGGCGCTGGTCTGCGCGGCGCCGGTGGTGAAGGAGACGGTCAGCTGGCTGTACTGGGACGGCGAGGTCGTCCAGGTGGAGGCGCCGCCGGTCACCCCGAGGTAGACGTACGAGCCGCGCACCCAGCCGCTGAGCGAGTACGTGGTGTTGGGCTGCACCGCGACGGTCTGGGCGCACTGCGCGGTGTCGCTCGAACTCGCGGCCCCGGCGAGGGCCTTGGTGCCGCCGTGCACCGGGGAGGAGACGACCGAGCCGAGGTTCCCGGAGCAGGACCAGGGAGACAGACTCCCCGACTCGAAGCCGGGGTTGGAGAGGACGTTGGCCGCCTGCGCGGTACCGGGCAGCGCGATGGCCCCGGCGAGCGCGAGGGCGGCGGATCCGAGCAGGGCGAGTATCCGGTGTCTGGGACGTCCGAGTGGGTTGCGCACGCGATCTCCCTGAGGGGATGGGGGTGTTCGGGAGTGCACGAAGGTGCGAGTGCAGGGTGTGCGCAACCAAGTTGGTATGGACCAATCCGCCTGTCAAGAAGGCGGGCGGAAATTGGTCCAGACCGGTGGGGTGACTTCCTCGCGCCTCCACGGGTTGCTCTCCCGTGGCGGAGCGGTGTCAGGCGGCGGGCGGGACGACGACGACCTTGCCGTGCACCGCGCCCTGGGCGGCCCGTGCGTGCAGGGCCGGCAGCTCGGCCAGCGGTACCCGCTCGGCGACGTCGACGCGCAGCTCGCCGCGGTCGACCGACGCCACCAGCCGCGCCAGCTGCTCGGCGTCGCTGCGGACGAACAGGTCGATGCCCCGCACGCCGCGCTCCTCGTCGCCGGGGGCGGGCATCCACACCGTGGTGTTCACCAGCACGCCGCCGGAACGGACCAGGGGGACCAGCGCGGCCAGTTCGGCCGGGTCGACCGGGGCGAGGTTGAGTGCGACGTCGACCGGTTCGGACACCGCCGCGGGCACGCCGGTGGTGGTGTGGTCGATCACTTCGTCGGCCCCGGCGGACCTGACCGCGTCGCGGCTGCGCGGACCGGCCGTGGCGATGACATGGGCACCGGCGTTCTTGGCCAGCTGCACGGCGTAGCCGCCGACCGCGCCGCCGGCGCCGTTGATCAGCACGCGCTGCCCGGCCGTCAGCCTGCCGTGGTCGAACAGGGCCTGATATGCGGTCAGGCCGACCAGCGGCAGTGCGGCGGCGTCCGCCAGGGGGAGGTCCTTGGGTGCGGACGTCAGGACCTCGGCCGGCGCGAGGACGTACTCCGCGGCGGCGCCGGGCCTGTCCATCGGCAGGAAGCCGACGACGTCGTCACCGACCGCGATGCCGGCCACCCCCTCGCCCAGCGCGTCGACCGTGCCGGCGACGTCGATGCCGGGGGTGTGGGGCAGCTCCACCGGGATGGGGCCGCGCATGAAGCCGCCCCGGATGTTGCCGTCGACGGGGTTGAACGAGGTCGCGGCGACGTGGATGCGGACCTCGCCGGCGCCGGGGACGGGCAGCGCCACGTCCTCGTGGCGCAGGACGTCGGGCTCGCCGTACTCGTGGAAACGCACTGCCTTCATGTCGGTTCTCGCCTTCGTCACGGCCGGTCTTGCTTCGAATTCGAAGCAACTGGTGACGACCGTACATCTACTTCGAATTCGAAGCAAGTGTCGATCCTGGGTGCGGGGACGGGTGGCCGCCCGGCCGAGCGCCACGCTCTTCGAATTCGAAGCAGTAGACTCCGGCCATGCCTGATCCGTCACCGTCGCTCGACCCCGTGCAGCTCGGCGCCTACTTCGACCTCGTCGAGGTGGCCAGCCTGCTGAGGCACGCCGTCGAGCAGCAGCTGCGCGAGGCCGGTGATCTCAGCTATGTGCAGTTCCAGCTGCTGGCCCGCCTCGGGGACTCGCCGACGGGCAGCCACCGCATGACCGACCTGGCCGACGGCGTCGTCTACAGCCGCAGCGGCCTGACGTACCAGGTGGGTCTGCTCGAAAAGGGGGGCCTGGTCGTCCGTGCTCCCGCACCGGACGACGAGCGCAGCGTCACCGTCACTCTCACCGACGCCGGACGTGAGCTGCTCGCGAAGGTGCTGCCGGGTCACGTCGAGGTCGTCAGCGGCCTGTTGTTCGCACCGCTCTCGCCCGACGACGTCCAGGCTCTCGCCGATCTGCTGGCGCCGGTGCGCGACCACATGCGCTCGGCGCCGCCCCGCTCGGCCGCGTCCCGCCGCCGCAAAGGCGGAGTCTGAGGACCCGCGTCACCGGGTCGGCCGGCGTGCGAACCGCGCCGGTGTCTCCCGGTACTGCTTCTTGAAAGCACGGATGAAGTGGCTGCTGTCGGTGAAGTGCCAGCGCGCGGCGGCCTCGGACACGGTGAGGCGTGACCCGGGGGCGGTGAGTGCCGTGGCCGCCTCCTCCAGGCGCCGACGGCGTACGTAGGCACTGAACGACTCGTCCGGACTCGCGAAGGCCCGCTGCAGGGTGCGGACGGAGACGTGCAGGTGCGCGGCGACGGTGGCGGGCGACAGGCCGGCGTCGGTGAGACGGGCGTCGGCCAGTTCCCTGGCCGCCTGCGCCAGCGCCGGGGTGAAGACGGGTTCGCGGTCGTCGAAGTGGTCGAGGGCCAGACCCTTGGCCAGTTCGAGCAGGGCGTTGCGGGACGCGTGCGCCGCCGCCGGGCCGAGGTCGCTCACGGTCCGCTGGAGCATGGTGGTGTGGGCCAGGAGGATCCGCGCCGCGGGCGAGCTGTTGCGGCCTGTGCGGGGTTTCCCGGCCACCAGGGACCGTAAGGCGTCACCGGGGAAGATGAAGATGCGGTTGCCGATCTCGGGCGTGGTGTGGAAGTGGTTCTCCGTCACGACGTGGTGCATGAAGAAGGTGCCGGCCGGGATGTGGGCGTCACCGCCCTGGTCGTGCGGATCCCGCAGGGTCGTCGCACCGCGCAGCCCGACGTACAGCCTGATGTGGTCGTGCTCGTGCGTGCCGACCGCCCGGGTGCTCACGGGCGAAGAGCTCCAGAGCTCGTTGACGGCGGTGTCCTCCAGGAGCACCGAGCGCATCGACCCCTGGAAGCCGTCGACCGTGGCGGCGCTGAACTCCGGCAGGGGGTACAGGTCTCCCATGCGGTCGTTCCAGATGCCGACGAAGGACTCCCATGTTTCCCGGCCGGGGCCGGTGGAGTCGGCGTCGGCGGTGAACGCGCCCACCCCGCCGCTCGTCCCGCGGGAACGCGGCCCGCTGCTCATGTGCCCTCCGCGCCGCTCAAGATGTCGCCCGGATCCCATCCGGTGTCGCCAACGTACACGCCCCCTGCGCGCGGCCGTTCCTACTGTTGGCTGCGACCGTTGACGATCTCCCGCCCGCGTGTGCCGCCGACCGCGCCGCCCGGGGGCGAGGGCGCCGTCACGCCGGCGGCCGCTTCCGGCCCGACCCGACCTTCGAGGAGAAGACCGCGATGATTCCCGATGACGATCCGTCCCGTTCGCTGACCGTGGCGCACCCGGACGACCCCGGCACGACGTACGTCTCGCTGGTGGGCAACACGTACGCCATGCTGATCACCGGCGAGCAGACCGACGGCCGGTACTGCCTGATCGACATGCGCGTGCCCGACGGCGGCGGCCCGCCCCCGCACCGGCACGACTTCGAGGAGATGTTCACGATCCTCGAGGGCGAGATCGAGTTCACCTTCCGCGGCGAGAAGCACACGGTGCGGGCCGGGTCCACGATCAACGTGCCGGCCAACGCACCGCACAACTTCCGCAACGTCTCGGGAGCGCCGGCCCGCATGCTGTGCATGTGCACCCCCGCCGGCCAGGACGAGTACTTCCTGCGCATCGGCGATGTCGTCGCGGGCAAGGACGCGCCGCCGCCGCAGCTGTCGGAGGACGAGCTCATGGAGCGCCGACGCCGCGCGGCCGAGCTGGCCGAGACCTACCGGAGCGAGTTCCTCTGACCTGCGCGCCGGTGGCCAGGGAGCCGGACAGGGCGGTGCCGGAGCGGGCGGTGCCGGAGCGGGCGGTGCCGGACCGGGAGCCGGAACGGATGGTGCCGGAGCGGGAGCCGGAACGGATGGTGCCTGGCAGGGAGCCGGAAGGGGCGGTGCTCGACCGGATGCCGTCGGGCGCGGCGGACGCCGGGCCCGTGGCCTGCCTGCACGGCCCCTGTGCGCGCCGAGCCCGGCGCGGTGCCGCTCGGGCACTGCCCGGGGCCACTGCCTAGAGCGGCAGCACCGCGGCCGCGGCGTCGACCGGCTCCACCTCCACGGGCAGGGTCGGCGCCGGCATGACGTCGGCCTCCTCCCGCGGCACGGGCACCGACGGCAGCACCGGCTTCGGCCCCGACACCACCGCGTAGTCCTGCCCCAGGAACGGCGGCTCGATCACCCCGGGGTCCTCGCCCAACGCCAACTGCACAGCCGCCCAGGGCGCGTTGACCCCGCACAGCGACAGCTGGTGCAGGCCGCCCGCGGGGCGCGTGTTGACGTCGAGCAGCACCGGCTCGTCACCGAACATCCGGAACTGGATGTTGGAGAGATAGTGCAGCCCGAAGCCCTCGGCGATGATCCGCGCCGGCTCCAGCCACTGTTCGTCCAGTGTGAAGCCGCGCCGGCGGCCCTTCTTCGTCCGGCCCACGGCCAGCCGGAGCCGGTTGTCCGGCCCGGTGAGGCAGTCCACGGACACCTCCGGCTCCTCGAGCCGCGGCATCACCAGCCAGTTCACCGGGTGCTCGGCCCGCCGCAGCGCGTCCACGACCAGGTCGAGCTGGACGTGCGGCCCGGGGAACCCGTTGAGGTGGAAGAGCGAGAAGGGGGCGCGGGTGATCACCCGGAATCCCACCCCACCCGCACCGGTGGCCGGCTTGAAGCAGGCCTTGTGCCCGCCCGCCTCCAACTCCTCGACCGCGGCCACCAGTTCGTCCGCGGTGCGGACCCGGAACCACGGTGGTACCGGGACCCCCACCGAGCTGACCGCGTCGTAGGCGGTCGCCTTGTCCTCGAAGACGGCGGTGCCCTCCGGCGTCGGCGCGAGCAGCGCCGTACCGGCCGACTCGAAGTCCGCCCGGTGGGCGACGATCGTCGACTGGTGCAGCCGGGGCACGAAGACGTCGATGCCACGGCGCCGGCACTGGTCGAGCGCGTACTCGACGTAGCCCGCCGGGGACAGGCCCTCCGGCTCCAGGTCGGCGGTGTCCGCGGCGGCCAGCACGGGGGAGTCGGCGTCGCCGTGCGTCGCATGGATCTCGACCGCCCGGTCGCTGGGATTTCTCCGCAGCTGCTCCATGAAGAACACGTTCTCCGCGTACGTGCGGTTGAGCCAGACGCGTACGCGAGAGCGCATTAAAGCCGCCTTTCGGGGTTTTCGGGCAGGGGTCAGCGGGCCCGTGCCCGGGCAGGGTGGTTGGAGGGTCACCAAACCGCCCTGTCCGAAGGGAAGTTCGTGGCGGTGGTGTTGGGGGGATCATACGGCTTCCGAGGGGCCCCGCGTGCAACGCGAGTGTTACGGATTTCCCCGGCCTGTCCACGCGCGTTTTCCTGCGCCGTCGCCGCCGGTTTCCTTGACGGTCCGGCGGCAGGCCGACAGGGCCTCTTGTTCTCCGGCGACATAATGTGCTCTCGTGGGAGCGACGGCATGATCGGAAGGGGTACGGGGTGGAGTCCACGGCCGGTGCCGGGCGGTTGCTGGCCATCAGCGACCTGCACGTCTCGTACCCGGAGAACCGCGAACTCGTCCAGCGGATGCGTCCGGAAACGGACCAGGACTGGCTGATCGTCGCCGGAGACGTCGCGGAGACCGTCGCCGACATCCGCTGGACGCTGGAGACGCTCGCGGGCCGCTTCCGCAAGGTGCTGTGGGCCCCCGGCAACCACGACCTGTGGACCCACCCCAAGGACCCCGTCACGCTGCGCGGCGTCGCCCGCTACGAGCACCTCGTCGGGCTCTGCCGGGAACTGGGCGTGGTCACCCCCGAGGATCCCTATCCGGTCTGGGAGGGCCAGGGCGGCCCGGTCGTCGTGGCCCCGCTGTTCCTGCTGTACGACTACTCCTTCCTGCCGGCGGGCTGCGCCACCAAGGAGGAAGGCCTCGCCTACGCGCACGGCACCGGCATCGTCTGCAACGACGAGTACCTGCTGCACCCCGACCCCTACCCGACCCGCGAGGACTGGTGCCGGGCCCGGGTCGAGGCCACCGAGCGCCGGCTCGCCGACCTGCCGGAGGACCTGCCGACCGTGCTGGCGGGTCACTACCCGCTGGACCGGCACCCCACGGAAGTGCTCTGGCACCCCGAGTTCGCCATGTGGTGCGGCACCACCCGCACCGCCGACTGGCACCGCCGGTTCCGCGTCGCGACCATGGTCTACGGTCATCTGCACATCCCCCGGACCACCTGGCTGGACGGGGTCCGCTTCGAAGAGGTCTCCGTGGGATATCCCCGCGAGTGGCGCAAGCGCTCCCGGCCCCCGGGCGAGCTGCGCCGCATTCTGCCGATGGAGGTCGGAACCGGTGATCGAGGAGCTGCTCCCGGAGTCGGTGGTGGCCGTGGAGATGCTCGGTGACGACGCGATCCACGAAGCCCCCCTCTACCCGGAGGAGGCGGCGCTCGTCGCGCGTGCCGTGCCCAAACGGCGCCGTGAGTTCTCCGCCGTGCGCGCCTGCGCCCGGCGCGCCATGGAGAAGCTCGGGGTCCCGCCGCAGCCCGTCCTGAGCGGCGCACGCGGCGCCCCGCGCTGGCCCGACGGGCTGCTCGGCAGCATGACCCACTGCGAGGGCTACTGCGCCGCCGCCCTGGTCCGCGCCACCGACCTGGTCTCCCTGGGCATCGACGCCGAACCGCACGCCCCGCTGCCCGAGGGGGTCGCCGAGGCCGTGCTGCTGCCCGCCGAGAAGCAGCGCCTCGACCGGCTCGCCGCAGGGCGGCCCGACGTGCACTGGGACCGGCTGCTGTTCAGCGCCAAGGAGTCCGTCTACAAGGCGTGGTTCCCCCTCACCGGCAAGTGGCTGGACTTCATGGAGGCCGACATCGAACTCGTCCCGGAGCCAGGCGAGCGGCCGCACGGCACCCTGCGCGCCCGCCTCCTGGTCCCCGGACCGGAGGTGGGCGGGCAGCGGCTGGGGTTCTTCGAGGGCCGCTGGAGCGTGGCGCACTCCATGCTGACCTCCGCCGTGGTCGTACCGCACGCCTGAGCGGCCCCGCGCCCCGTCGGCTCAGGTGGGTGGGCACCAGTCGTGCAGCAGCCGGAAGAACTCCTCCTCGTTGCCCCTGAGTCCGGCGCCCGCCAGGGCCGCCTCGGCCTCGGCGAGCACGGCGGGTGGGACCACGAAGGGACGGGCGCCGTCGGGCGGTCCGTCGAAGGCCGCGCGGACGGTGCCCAGCAGCCGCAGATAGGCCTGGACGGCGGTGCGCTCGCGGTCGGTCAGTACGGCGGTGGGCATCGGTCGGTCTCCCCGTCGGTCGTCGCGGTCGCACGCCCGGAGGGCGCGGGCGTACCGCAGGTGCGGTGCGCACCCCCCAGCTTGCCGCCCGGCACTGACAACGGGGTGCGACCACACCCCGGTTCGCCCGCTCAGCGGATGCGCGACCGGGCGCGGCGGACGCCGAGCGTGCAGGGTCGGTTCCGCGACCGTCGGAGGGAGGGCCCTAGGTCCGGTTGACGCTCTCCAGGAGCATGTCCAGCCACTCCGCGACCTTGTCCCGGTGCTGGTCGGTGGGCAACTGGGCGGCCCGCCAGGCGATGCCCCGCACCCCGTGGTCCTGGAGCAGCCGCTCCAACGGGTCCTCGGCGGCCGCGGCCGCGGCCCGCTCCCGGTCGGCCAGCTTCTGCAGCAACTCCTGCTCGACGCGCTGGAGGGTGCCCGCGAGGGCCTCGGAGTCCTCGGCGGTGAGGAATCCCGCGTGCACGCGGAAGAAGCGCTGGAGGGCGTCGCAGTGTTCCATGGTCGGCCGCCGGTCGCCGTTGAGCAGGGCGCCGGCCTGCTGCCGGGACATGCCCGCGCCGTCCGCGATCTCCTGCTGGGTGTGTCTGCGCCCGTTGGGCTTGAGCCGGGTGCGGCGCAGCAGGTCGAGGCGTTGCAGGAAGCGTTCCTGTACGTCCGGCTCGTCGCCCGCGGGCCGGCCGTTCAACAGCGCCCGCACCACGGGCTCGGGCACACCGCTGGCGTACGAGAGCCGGCCGATGTCGAAGACCTCGGGGTGCGCCACGCCGAGCCGGTCGGCCAGCGCGGTGACGCGGGCGACGACGGCCGGCAGCTGGGCGGTCGCCGTGGCGCCCGGATCCTGGTAGCCATCCGTCACCGACAGAACTCCTGTGTCTCTCAGGGGAATCAGGGGTTTCTCACAAGCGGTCGCCGTGGACGCGCCGGCGTGGAACCTCCCGGAGATTAGCGGTTCGTTCGAACTCGCATCCAGGTCTCGCCACAACTGTGGCCAATTTCGGCCGTCAACAGGCATGAAATGCCACGATAGTTGACATGACTCCAGGTGGGGCAGCAGGATCACATCGCCGCGAGAAGGCCGCATAGGCAAGAGGGGTGACCTCCCGATGGCATATCAGGCAGGTGGGCGGCGACCGGCGCCGCGGCCCGTCCCCGCAAGTCCTGAGGGCCAGGCGTATCTCCAGGACTACGCGCTGCTGCTGGACGCGCTGCCGTTCCCTTCCCTGGTGGTGGACCACCGGTGGGACGTGGTGCTCGCCAACGGCGCGTTCGAGACACTTTTCGGGGCGGTCGCCCCGCATCCCACGGCCATGCCGGGGGACAACTTCCTCCGCTTCGTGCTGTTCCATCCCGACGCCGGCGCGGTGCTCGGTGGCCACGAGGCGGGCTGGTGCCTGCCGATGCTGGCGCAGTTCAAGACCACTCTCGAGCGGTATGCGCACGACCACGAACTCCAGTCGCTCCGACGGGAGATCGCCCAGGACCCGATCATGGAGGCCGCCTTCCGGCAGGGTCTGCCGCACTGGTTGCGCGCGGTCGGCGAGGAGGGCGCCCGACTCGACGGCGCGGTCCGCCCGCTGCGGCACCCGGACCCGCTGCTGGGCGCCATCGAGTGCCGGGTGGTCGGCGAGACCCCCAAGACCCTTCTCGACATGGGCTACGCGCGTTACACCCTGGTGCTGCGCGCCACCCCCCGCCCCGGCACCGCCCCGCGCCGTTCGCGCCGAGCCGGTGGCCTGGGCCCCCATCTGAGCGTCGTCCCGGCCCCCGAAGGCTGACCCGGCACCGCCGGCGTTCAGGTCGCCGACGGCGCCGGGCCGGACACCCACTCCTCACACCACGGCCCCCGCCAGTCGTGCCCCGCCCCGCCCTCACCACCCGTCCACGGCCAGCACCAGGGGCACGCCCCGGCAGGGTGTCAGACGCAGTCGGCCGAAGGTGTCCGGCCGGCCGGTCGTCAGTACGCTCGCGAAGTCCGGGCCCTTGGCCAGTGCGCCGGCCAGCTGACCCGGGTCCGTCGAAGCCGCCACCCGCCCGCGGGCGTTGACCAGCCGGGCCGGTCCCGGCAGCTCCCGCAGCAGGGGCAGCGCGGCCGCCTCGAAGTGCCGTAGGTACACGTCGGCCGCGGCCACCCCGAGGAAGCGGCCCGCCACCTCGACCGGCGCCGACAGCGTCAGGCTGTACTCGTCCGAGCAGAGGTAGTCGACGTACGGCCCGGCCACCGCCCGCCGCCCGGTGTCCCGGGGCAGGGCGAACCAGTCCCAGTGCGTGTAGTCCGAGTACGCCGAGGTCCGCGGATCGAGGTCGAGGAGCAGCGGACGTACGTCCCCGCCGGCGTCGCTCTGCCACCACTCCAGCCAGGCCGGCACGTCGGCCAGCACGCCGGGTGCCGCCACGAAACCGACGCCGGACACCAACTCCTGCCGGGCCAGCCGAAGATGGAGTCCGGGGCGGAGCGCGGCCAGGTCCGCGGTCACGGGCCGGCGGCTCTCGGCGATCACCCGTGCGAGCAGCGCCGCGGTGTCCGCGCGGGTCTGGGCCACGGCGTCGAACACCGCTTCCAGGGCACCGCCGACCCGCGCGGCCACGTACCTCTCGGCCGCGCACTGCCCGATCGCGCAGTCCCCGGCGGCGTACTCCCCGGCCGTGCAGTCCGCAGCAGCGCAGTCCCCGGCGGCGTACTCCCCGGCCGTGCAGTCCGCAGCCGCGCATTCCCCGGCCGTGCACTCCGCGGCGGCGTCGAGCGTGCCGGGCGCCGGACCGGAGGGGGCGGTGCTGCGGCGCATGGTGCCCTCCCGCGGACGGGGGAGCGGGCGCGGTGCGCCTACCGGGCCAGACGCAGCGCGATGAGCCGTGCCGTCGAGTCCCGTACGCACCGTTCGGCCAGCTCCCTGGCCGATGTGTGCGCCCCATCCTGCACGGCCGAGATCACGTCCCGGTGACGGTCCGCCACCTCTTCACGATATTCGTCGTCGCCGAGCACAAGGCACAGCAGCGCCCCGACCTCCGTCTGGAGCGCCACCTGCTCCCGGGTCAGCCGGGCCGACTGGGCGGCGGCCGCCAGCTCGACGTGGAAGCGGCCGTACAGCCGGCCGCGGGCCGGCGCGTCCGGCGCCCTGCCCAACTCCCCGACGGTGCGCCGGAGTGGCTCCAGATCGTGGTCCTCGGTGCGCTCGGCGGCGAGGTACCCGGCGGTGCCCGAGAGGGCCGCCCAGTGGTCGCCGAGGTCGCGCAGCTCCTCGGTGCTCCAGTCGCGCAGCCGGTCCCTGAGGCGTTCCTGGTCGGGCGTCTCGGGGGAGGACACGAAGCTCCCGCCGCCGCGCCCCCGCCGGGTGACGACCAGACCCTGCTGGCGCAGCGCCATCAGGGCCTCCCGCAGGGTCACCGTGGACACCCCGAGCTGTCCGGCCAGCTCGGTCTCGCCGGGCAGCTGCTCCCCGTCGGCGAGCAGGCCCAGGTCGATGGCGTCTCCTATCCGGCGCACCACCGCATGCACCCGGGCCCCGCCGTCCACGGGGGCGAAGACGGCCTCTCGGGCGCCGCCGGTCCGCTGCTGTCTCACGGCCCACCACCCTATGCGTTGACCCAAGCTTTACCTTGACGGGGTCTTGAGATTTGAACTATGACTTCATATCTTTCCGTTCGCCAGGGTCAACGCAGAAGGACGGCAGGAAGGTTCCCGCCATGGGGGGCAGTGCGATCCGGTTGCGGGATCTGCGGAAGACGTTCGGCGACACGAGCGCCGTCGCCGGGGTCGACCTGGAGATCCGCGACGGCGAGTTCTTCTCGATGCTCGGCCCGTCCGGCTCAGGCAAGACGACCGTCCTGCGCATGATCGCCGGCTTCGAGCCCCCCACCTCCGGAGTGATCGAACTGGCCGGACAGGACGTCACCGGCCGCGCCCCCTTCGAACGGGACGTGCACACGGTCTTCCAGGACTACGCCCTGTTCCCGCACATGACCGTCGAGCAGAACGTCGCCTACTCCCTCAAGGTCCGCGGCATCCCCAAGGCCGAACGCCTGGTCCGCGCCCGCAAGGCCCTCGCCGAGGTCCGCCTGGACGGCTTCGGCGGCCGCCGCCCCGCCCAGCTCTCCGGCGGCCAGCGCCAGCGCGTCGCCCTCGCCCGCGCCCTCGTCGGACGTCCCCGCGTGCTGCTCCTGGACGAGCCGCTCGGCGCCCTGGACCTGAAACTCCGCGAGCAGATGCAGACCGAACTCAAGGCCCTGCAACGCGAGGTCGGCATCACCTTCGTCTTCGTCACCCACGACCAGGAGGAGGCCCTGACGATGAGCGACCGCGTCGCCGTCTTCCACCAGGGCCGCATCGAGCAGGTCGGCACGCCGGCCGAGATCTACGAACGCCCCGCCACCGCGTTCGTCGCCTCCTTCGTCGGCACCTCCAACCTGCTCACCGGGGACACCGCCCTGCGGGTGCTCGGGGAGAGCGGCACCCACAGCGTCCGGCCGGAGAAGATCCGGGTCCTCGGGGAGACCGCCGACCCGGACGAGGAAGGACACGCCACCGCGCTGGGCACCGTCGCCGACGTGGTCTACCTCGGTGACGCCACCCGCCTCCTGGTCGACCTGGACGGCGGCGGCCGGCTCACCGCGCTCCAGCAGAACCTCGACACCTCCGCCGAGGACGTCGCCGCCTACCGAGGCACCCGCGTCCGGCTGCGCTGGCAGCGCCGGCACAGCGTCCGCGTCCCCGACTGACCCGCCGTCCCTCACGTCAGGATCCGCCGTCCCCCACGTCTGGAGTGCGTCGTGCGCCTTCCTCGTCCCCTCACCTCGGCCGCGGCCGTCGCGCTGCTGCTGGCAGCCACCGCCTGCGGGTCCTCCGGTTCCGGCGGCTCCGCGAACGGTTTCGACCCGCCCGACCTCAAGCCGCCCGCCGCACTCGGCACGTCCGAGGGCGAGGTGAACCTGATCGCCTGGGCCGGCTATGTCGAGGACGGTTCCGACGACCCCAAGGTGGACTGGGTCACCGACTTCGAGAAGCAGACGGGCTGCCAGGTCCACTCCAAGGTCGCGGCCAGCTCCGACGAGATGGTCAAACTGATGAAGACCGGCGAGTACGACGCCGTCTCCGCCTCCGGGGACGCCTCGCTGCGCCTGATCGCCTCCGGGGACGCGGCCCCGGTCAACACCAAGCTCGTACCGAACTACAAGGACGTCTTCAGCGGTCTGAAGAACGGCGCCTGGAACTCGGTCAAGGGCCAGATGTACGGCATCCCGCACGGCCGCGGCGCCAACCTCCTGATGTACAACACCCAGAAGGTCAGCCCCGCGCCCACGTCCTGGGCCGCGGTCTTCGACGACGCCGGGACGTACAAGGGCCATGTCACCGCCTACGACTCGCCGATCTACATCGCGGACGCGGCCCTGTATCTCAAGGCCACGAAGCCCGAGTTGAAGATCAAGGACCCCTATGCCCTCGACCAGAAGCAGTTCGACGCCGCCGTGGCCCTGCTGAAGAAGCAGAACGCGGACATCGGCGAGTACTGGAGCGACTACCTCAAGGAGATCTCCGCCTTCAAGAGCGGCGACTCCGTCATCGGCACCAGCTGGCAGGTCATCGCCAACCTGGCCGCCGGCGAGGGCGCCAAGGTGAAGGCCTTCGTACCCAAGGAGGGTTCCACCGGCTGGTCCGACACCTGGATGGTCTCCGCCAAGGCCAAGCACCCCAACTGCGCCTACAAATGGTTGAACTGGATCGTCTCCCCGAAGGTCAACGCCGAGGTCGCCGAGTACTTCGGCGAGGCCCCGGCCAACGCCAAGGCCTGCGACCTGACCAGCGACAGGAACTTCTGCGCGACCTACCACGCGGCGGACGAGAGCTACTGGAAGAACATCGCGTTCTGGAACACCCCCATCGAGCAGTGCCTGGACGGCCGCACCGACGTCACGTGCGTGCCGTACGCCAAGTGGGTGCAGGCCTGGACCGAGATCAAGGGCTGAGCCATGACCGTGCTCACCCGGACCGCGGGGGCGCTGCACCGGCGCCCCCGGCTCCGCCTCGCGCTGCTGCTGACCGCCCCGCTGCTGTGGCTGGCCGTGCTCTACCTCGGCTCGCTGGCCGTGCTGTTCGTCTCCGCCTTCTGGACGACGGACTCCTTCACCTCGCAGGTCGTCAAGGTCTGGTCGGCCGACAACTTCCACGAACTGGTCACCACCCCCGTGTTCCGGCAGGTGATCCTGCGCAGCGTCGGCGTCGCCCTCGCGGTGACCGCCCTGTGCGCGGTGATCGCCTTCCCCGTCGCCTTCTACACCGCCCGGGTCGCCAGGCCCAGCCGGCGCCCGCTCCTCGTGGTCGCCATCCTCACCCCTCTCTGGGCGAGTTACCTGGTCAAGGTGTACGCCTGGCGGTTGATCCTGTCCGAGGGCGGCCTCGCCGACTGGCTGCTGAGGCCGTTCGGGCTGAACGGCCCCGGCTTCGGCCTGCCGGCCACCGTGGTCACCCTGACGTACCTGTGGCTGCCGTACATGATCCTGCCGATCCACACCGCCCTCGAGCGGGTGCCCGACGACCTGCTGGACGCGTCCGCGGACCTGGGTGCCCGAGCCGGGCGGACCTTCCGGTCGGTGGTCCTGCCGATGGTGCTGCCGTCCGTCGCCGCCGGGTCGGTGTTCACCTTCTCGCTCAGCCTCGGCGACTACATCACCGTGGGGATCGTCGGCGGCAAGACCCAGCTCATCGGCAACCTCGTCTACGCCGACATCGAACTCAACCTGCCCATGGCCGCCGCGCTCGCCACCGTCCCGGTCGTCGTCATCGTGCTGTACCTGCTGGCGATGCGGCGTACGGGCGCGCTGAGCAGCCTCTGACGACGGGGGACACCTCCCATGCGACTCTCCCGGTCCGCCCGTGCCGCCCTGCGCGTCGCCGCCGCCCTCGGCTTCGCCGTGATCTACGTCCCGCTGCTGCTGGTCCTGGTGAACTCCCTCAGCCCCGACCGCAGCGCGAGCTGGCCGCCGTCCGGCCTGACCACCCGCTGGTGGTCGGCCGCCTGGCACAGCTCCGGGGCCCGCGAGGCGCTGTGGACCTCGGTGAAGGCGGGGCTCGGCGCCACCGCGATCGCCCTGGTGCTCGGCACGCTCGTCGCGTTCGCGGTGGCCCGGTACCGCTTCTTCGGCCGCGACGCCCTCTCCTTCGTGGTCGTCCTGCCGATCGCGCTGCCCGGCATCGTCACCGGGATCGCCCTCAACTCGGCGTTCAGCACGGTTCTCGAGCCGCTCGGCGTGGGGCTCGGCCTGTTCACCGTCGTCGTCGGACACGCCACCTTCTGCGTCGTGATCGTCTTCAACAACGTGGTCGCCCGGCTGCGCCGCACCTCCGGCAGCTACGAGGAGGCCGCCGCCGACCTGGGGGCCCACACCTTCCGCGCCTTCGTCGACGTCACTTTCCCGCTGGTGCGCTCGGCGCTGCTGGCCGGCGGGCTGCTCGCCTTCGCGCTCTCCTTCGACGAGATCGTCGTGACGACGTTCACCGCGGGCCCCGGGGTGCAGACCCTGCCGCTGTGGATCTTCGACAACATGACCCGTCCGCAACAGGCCCCGGTGGTGAACGTGGTGGCGGCGGTGCTGGTCCTGCTGTCGGTCGTCCCGATCTACCTCGCCCAGAGGCTGTCGTCGGACACGGCGACCGGCAGCCGCGTCTGACGCGCTCCCGGCAGCCCCTTCCCGAGCTACGCAAACGGCTTGCGTCAATTGCGCTACTCTTGCGCACATGACGCGACGACTTGCGGAAGTGGCCAAGAAGGTCGGGGTAAGCGAGGCCACGGTCAGCCGCGTGCTCAACGGCAAGCCCGGGGTCTCGGAGGCCACCCGCCAGGCGGTGCTCTCCGCCCTGGACGTCCTCGGCTACGAGCGCCCCACCCAGCTGCGCGGTGAACGCGCCCGCCTCGTCGGTCTGGTCCTGCCCGAGCTCCAGAACCCCATCTTCCCCGCGTTCGCCGAGGTCATCGGCGGCGCACTGGCCCAGCTCGGGCTCACCCCGGTGCTCTGCACCCAGACCAAGGGCGGGGTGTCCGAGGCGGACTACGTGGAACTGCTGCTGCAACAGCAGGTGTCCGGCGTGGTGTTCGCCGGCGGGCTGTACGCCCAGGCCGACGCGCCGCACGACCACTACCGGCAGCTCGCCGACCGCAACATCCCGGTGGTGCTCGTCAACGCGGCCATCGAACACCTCGGGTTCCCCGCCGTGTCCTGCGACGACGCGGTGGCGGTGGAACAGGCCTGGCGTCACCTCGCCTCGCTCGGCCATGAGCGCATCGGTCTCGTCCTCGGGCCCGCCGACCACATTCCGTCGGCCCGCAAGCTGGCCGCCGCGCAGGCCGTGGGGGACCTCCCGGAGGCGCACGTCGCCCGGGCCATGTTCTCGATCGAGGGCGGCCACGCGGCCGCCACCCGCCTGATCGACCAGGGGGTCACCGGGATCATCTGCGCCAGCGACCCGCTCGCGCTCGGGGCGATCAGGGCGGCCCGCCGCCGGGGTCTGGGCGTCCCGG
The DNA here is from genome assembly GCF_040703965.1 of Streptomyces sp. NPDC006655. Lineage (NCBI taxonomy): Bacteria > Bacillati > Actinomycetota > Actinomycetes > Kitasatosporales > Streptomycetaceae > Streptomyces > Streptomyces sp. NPDC006655. Next base: position 52,877 of record NZ_JBEYJU010000050.1, read on the forward strand.
CGCAGGTCTCGGTCGTGGGCTACGACGACTCGGCGTTCATGAACTGCACCGAGCCCCCGCTCACCACCGTCCGGCAGCCGATCGAGGCCATGGGCAGGGCGGCCGTGGAGCTGCTGAACGCCCAGGTCAACGGCACTGTCGTAGCGCCAGACGAGCTGCTCTTCGAGCCGGAGCTGGTGGTGCGCGGTTCCACCGCGCAAGCACCTCGTCCCTGAGATCCGACCACCTGTCGAATAATTACAGATTCTGCGCGACATCTTGCGGAGCAGTGACCCCGGTGCTTGAGTGTGCGGCGCCCACCGGATCCGGTGCGGCGCCACCGCTCCTGCTCTGGGGGTCCACCGATGTCCAGCACCGGGTACCGTCGTGCTCTCGTCGCGATCGGCGTCTGTTCCTCACTCGCGCTCTCCGCCGCGGCCTGCGGGTCGGGCGGTGACGACACGGCGAGCGGCAGGACGCGGATCACCGTCAACTGCGAACCGCCGAAGAGCGCCAAGGTCGACCGGTCGTTCTTCGAGCAGGACATCGCCGCCTTCGAGAAGCAGCACCCGGACATCGACGTCGTCGCGCACGACGCGTTCCCCTGCCAGGACCCGAAGACCTTCGACGCCAAGCTCGCCGGCGGCCAGATGGAGGACGTCTTCTACACGTACTTCACCGACGCCAGGCACGTCGTGGACATCCACCAGGCGGCCGACCTCACCCCGTACCTCAAGGACCTGAAGAGCTACGGCACCATCCAGAAGCAGCTGCGCGACATCTACACCGTCGACGGCAGGGTCTACGGCATCCCGCGCACCGGCTACTCGATGGGCCTGATCTACAACCGCAAGCTCTTCCGGCAGGCCGGCCTCGACCCGGACAAGCCGCCCGCCACCTGGGAGGAGGTCCGCGCCGACGCCAGGAAGATCGCCGCGCTCGGCAACGGGACCGTCGGGTACGCCGACTACAGCGCGCAGAACCAGGGCGGCTGGCACTTCACCGCCGAGCTGTACTCCCAGGGCGGCGACGTCGTCTCCGCCGACGGCAAGAAGGCGACCGTCGACACCCCCGAGGGCCACGCGGTCCTCCAGAACCTGCACGACATGCGCTGGACCGACGACTCGATGGGCAGCAAGCAGCTGCTCGTCATCAACGACGTCCAGCAGATGATGGGTTCGGGCAGGCTCGGCATGTACCTCTCCGCCCCGGACAACATCCCGATCCTGGTCAAGGAGAAGGGCGGCAACTACAAGGACCTGGCCCTCGGCCCGATGCCCGGCGGCAAGGGCACGCTCATCGGCGGCGACGGCTACATGTTCAGCAAGAAGGACAGCCCGGCCCAGATCCGCGCCGGACTGAAGTGGCTCGACTCCATGTTCCTCACCCCCGGAGACGGCTTCCTCGGCGACTACGCCCGCGCCAGGAAGCACGACGCACCGGTCGGCCTGCCCGAGCCGCGCCTGTTCACCGGCGCCGCCGACGCCAAGGACCAGCAGGTCAAGAAGGCCAACGCCAACGTCCCGGTGCAGAACTACCAGGCGTTCCTGGACGGCAACCAGACCCTCCGGATGAAGATCGAGCCGCCGGACGCCCAGCAGATCTACTCCGTCCTCGACAGCACCGTCTCCGCCGTCCTCACCAGGAAGGACGCCGACATCGACCAACTCCTCAAGGACGCCGACGACAAGATCGACGGCATCCTGGCCCGGGGCTGACCGCCATGACGAAGACGGCCGCACGACCACCCGCCCCGGCGGCGGTCGCCGCCCGACGGGTCCCGGCGCCGCCCCCGGCGGGGGAGCGGAGGCGGCGCCGCCTCGCCGACCAGGCCCGCGCCTACGGCTTCCTGCTCGGCGGACTGCTCTGCTTCGCCCTGTTCTCCTGGTACCCGGCGATCCGCGCGGTCGTGATCTCCTTCCAGAAGTACACCCCGGGCTCGGCCCCCACATGGGTCGGCACCGCCAACTTCACCCGGGTCCTGCACGACCCCGAGTTCTCGGCGGCCTGGCGCAACACCCTCGCCTTCACGCTGCTGGCCCTGCTGATCGGCTTCGCGATCCCGTTCGTCCTCGCCCTGGTCCTCAACGAACTCCGGCACGCCAAGGCGTTCTTCCGGATCGTCGTCTACCTCCCGGTGATGATCCCGCCGGTGGTCAGCGCCCTGCTGTGGAAGTGGTTCTACGACCCCGGGGCCGGACTCGCCAACGAGACCCTGCGCTTCCTGCACCTGCCCACCTCGAACTGGACCAACGGCACCGGCACCGCGCTCGTCTCCCTGGTGATCGTGGCCACCTGGGCCAACATGGGCGGCACCGTGCTGATCTACCTCGCCGCACTCCAGTCCATCCCCGGCGAACTGTACGAGGCCGCCGAACTCGACGGCGCGAACCTCCTCCAGCGCGTCCGGCACGTGACCGTCCCGGGGACCCGCTTCGTCATCCTGATGCTGATGCTCCTTCAGATCATCGCGACCATGCAGGTGTTCACCGAACCGTTCGTCATCACCGGGGGCGGCCCGGAGAACGCCACCGTCACCGTGCTCTACCTGATCTACAAGTACGCCTTCCTCTACAACGACTTCGGCGGCGCCTGCGCGCTCAGCGTGATGCTCCTGGTGCTGCTCGGCGTCTTCTCGGCCGGCTACCTGCGGCTGACCCGCTCCGGGGAGGACGGATGAGCGGCGCGACCCGCACCCTGATCTCCCCGGCGACCCTGGCCCGCCCGCGCGGGAAGGCCGTCTACTGGAGCGTCTTCACCGCCGTCGTCCTGCTCTTCGCGCTCGCCTTCCTGTTCCCCGTGTACTGGATGGTGACCGGCGCGGCGAAATCCCCGGACGAGATCGCCCGGACCCCGCCCACCCTGGTCCCCAGGCACTGGCACCTGTCCGCCTACACCGACGCCTGGGACCTGATGCAGCTCCCGGAACACCTGTGGAACACGGTGGTGCAGGCCGCCGGTGCCTGGGCCTTCCAGCTGGTGTTCTGCACGGCCGCCGCCTACGCCCTGTCCAGGCTGGGACCGGCGTTCGGGAAGGTGATCCTCGGCGGCATCCTGGCCACCCTGATGGTCCCGGCCCAGGCCCTGGTCGTACCCAAGTACCTGACCGTCGCCGACCTCCCCCTCATCCACACCAGTCTGCTGAACGACCCGCTCGGCATCTGGCTCCCGGCCGTCGCCAACGCCTTCAACCTCTACCTGCTGAAGCGGTTCTTCGACCAGCTGCCGCGGGACGTGCTGGAGGCCGCCGAGATCGACGGCGCCGGAAAGCTGCGGGTCCTGTGGTCGGTCGTGCTGCCGATGTCCCGGCCGGTGCTCGGGGTCGTCTCGATCTTCGCCCTGGTCGGGGTCTGGCAGGACTTCCTGTGGCCGCTGATGGTCTTCTCCGACACCGACAAGCAGCCCATCAGCGTGGCCCTGGTCCAGCTGTCGCAGAACATCCAGCTCACCGTGCTCATCGCCGCGATGGTGATCGCCAGCATCCCGATGGTCGCGCTCTTCCTCGTCTTCCAGCGGCACGTCATCGCCGGGATCAGCGCGGGCGGCACCAAGGGCTGACGGCCCTTCCTCCGACAGAAAGGTTCGCCCAGTGGGACAGCCCAGCCACGCCCCGAAGGACCACGAGGAACACGAGGACCACGAGGACCACGACTGGTGGCGTTCCGCCGTCATCTACCAGGTGTACGTCCGCAGCTTCGCCGACGGCGACGGCGACGGCACCGGCGACCTCGCGGGCGTCCGCGCGAAGCTGCCGTACCTCGCCGAACTCGGCGTGGACGCACTGTGGTTCAGCCCCTGGTACCCGTCACCCATGAAGGACGGCGGATACGACGTCGCCGACTACCGGGCCATCGACCCGGCCTTCGGCACCCTCGCCGAGGCCGAGAAACTCATCGCGGAAGCCAGGGAGCTGGGTATCCGGACGATCGTCGACATCGTCCCCAACCACGTCTCCGACCAGCATCCCTGGTTCCGGGCGGCGCTGACCGCCGGGCCGGGGAGTCCCGAGCGCGAACTGTTCCACTTCCGGCCCGGCCGCGGCCCGGACGGCGACCTACCGCCCAACGACTGGCCGTCGCAGTTCGTCGGTTCCACCGAACCGGTGTGGACCCGGCTGTCGGACGGCGAGTGGTACCTGCACCTCTTCACCCCCGAACAGCCCGACCTGAACTGGGCCCACCCGGCCGTCCGCCAGGAGCACGAGGACATCCTGCGCTTCTGGTTCGAGCGCGGTGTCGCGGGCGTCCGCATCGACTCGGCGGCCCTGCTCGCCAAGGACCCGGACCTGCCGGACCTTTCCACCCACCCGCGGCCGCACCCCTTCGTCGACCGCGACGAACTCCACGACGTCTACCGCTCCTGGCGCGCGGTCGCCGACGCCTACGACGGGGTCTTCGTCGGCGAGGTCTGGCTCCCCGACGCCGAACGCTTCGCCCGCTACCTGCGCCCCGACGAACTGCACACCGCCTTCAACTTCTCCTTCCTGTCCTGCCCCTGGGACGCGGCCCGGCTGCGCGCGTCGATCGACACCACGCTCGCCGAACACGCGCCCGTCGGCGCCCCCGCGACCTGGGTGCTGTGCAACCACGACGTGACCCGCACGGCCACCCGGTACGGTCGCGAGGACACCGCGTTCGACTTCGCGGCCAAGGCCTTCGGCACCCCCACGGACCTCGCCCTGGGAACCCGCCGGGCCCGCGCCGCCGCCCTGCTCTCGCTGGCCCTGCCCGGTGCGGTCTACGTCTACCAGGGAGAGGAGCTGGGGCTGCCGGAGGCCGAGATCCCGGTGGACCGCATCCAGGATCCGATGTACTTCCGCTCCGGCGGCACCGATCCCGGCCGGGACGGCTGCCGGGTGCCGCTGCCCTGGGCGGCCGGGGAGCCGAACGCGGGCTTCGGCTCCCGCGAGGAGCCGTGGCTGCCGCAGCCGGCCGGCTGGGCGTCGTACGCCGTCGACCGCCAGCAGGACGATCCCGCCTCCATGCTCGCTCTCTACCGCCGTGCCATCGCCCTCCGCCCGCACTTCGGTGACGGCCCGCTGACCTGGCTGCCCGCTCCCGAGGGCGTCCTCGCCTTCAGCCGTGCCGAGGGCACGACCTGCGTGGTCAACCTCGCCGCCGCCCCCTTCGAACTCCCTGACCACCACCAACTGCTGCTGATCAGCGACCCGTTGGACGACCAGGGTCGTCTTCCGCAGGACGCGGCGGCCTGGCTGCGGAGCTGAGCCGCCGCCCGCGCGCACCGCCTGCCCGCGCATTCCGCCGTTCCCCGCACCCGCCGTTCCCGCACCCACTGCCCCCCCCGCACCTCGCTATCCCCGCGCACCCCCACCAGAAAGGGATCAGCACATGCACAGCAGCGATGTCAGATCTGTCAGGAGCATGCCAGCACTGGCGACCGCCGTGGCGCTCTCCGCCGGCCTGCTCGTCGCCGTCGCGCCCGCCGCCCACGCGGCCGCGGGCGCGAGCCTCCCCTTCACCTCGGTCGAAGCGGAGTCGGCGACCACCACCGGCACCAGGATCGGCCCGGACTACACCCAGGGCACCCTCGCCTCCGAGGCTTCCGGACGCCAGGCCGTGCGGCTGACCGCCGGGCAGCGGGTCGAGTTCACCGCACCGCGGGCGTCCAACGCCGTGAACGTCTCCTACAGCGTCCCCGACGGCCAGTCCGGCACCCTGAACGTGTACGTCAACGGGGTCAAGCTGGCGAAGACCCTCGCCGTCACCTCCACGTACTCCTACATCGACACCGGCTGGATCGCCGGTGCCAGACAGCACCACTTCTTCGACGACGCCCGGCTGTCGCTCGGCCAGAGCATCCAGGCGGGCGACAAGGTCGCGTTCGAGTCCACCGGCACCCAGGTCACCGTCGACGTGGCCGACTTCGAGCAGGTGGCCGGGGCCGCCGCACAGCCCGCCGGGTCGGTCTCCGTGGTCTCCAAGGGCGCCGACCCCAGCGGCAACGGCGACTCCACCCAGGCATTCCGGGACGCCATCTCCGCCGCCCAGGGCGGCACGGTGTGGATCCCGCCGGGCGACTACCGGCTGACGTCCTCCCTCGGCGGCGTACAGAACGTGACCCTGCAGGGCGCGGGCAGCTGGTACTCGGTGGTGCACACCTCACGGTTCATCGACCAGTCGAGCTCCTCCGGAAACGTCCACATCAAGGACTTCGCGGTGTTCGGCGAGGTCACCGAACGCGTCGACTCCAACCCGGACAACTTCGTCAACGGGTCCCTCGGGCCGAACAGTTCGGTGTCCGGCATGTGGATCCAGCACCTCAAGTGCGGGTTCTGGCTGACCGGCAACAACGACAACCTCGTCGTCGAGAACAACCGCATCCTCGACACCACCGCCGACGGCCTCAACCTCAACGGCAACGCCCACGGTGTCCAGGTCCGCAACAACTTCCTGCGCAACCAGGGCGACGACTCCCTCGCCATGTGGTCGCTGAACTCGGCCGACACCAACTCGAGCTTCACGAACAACACGATCTCCCAGCCGAACCTGGCCAACGGCATCGCGATCTACGGCGGCACCGACATCTCGGTGAAGAACAACCTGATCTCCGACACCAACGCCCTCGGCAGCGGTATCGCCATCTCCAACCAGAAGTTCCTCGACCCGTTCTCGCCGCTGTCCGGCACCATCACGGTCGACGGCAACACGCTGGTGCGCACAGGCGCGATGAACCCCAACTGGAACCACCCGATGGGTGCGCTGCGCGTCGACTCGTACGACAGCGCCATCAACGCCACCGTCGACATCACCAACACCACGATCACCGACAGCCCTTACAGCGCCTTCGAGTTCGTCTCCGGCGGCGGGCAGGGGTATCCGGTCCGGAACGTCACCGTGGCCGGGGCGACCGTCCGTAACACCGGTACGGTGGTGGTCCAGGCCGAGGCCCAGGGCGCGGCGACTTTCCGCGACGTCACGGCCACCGGCGTCGGCGCGGCCGGCATCTACAACTGCCCCTACCCGGCGAACTCCGGCTCCTTCGCGCTCACCGACGGCGGTGGCAACTCGGGCTGGTCCAGTACCTGGTCGGACTGCTCCAGCTGGCCGACGCCCGGGCAGGGCAACCCCGACCCGGACCCGAACCGCAACCTCGCCAAGGGGCGCCCGGCGACCGCCACCGGCTCGCAGGACGTCTACACCCCCGGCAAGGCGGTCGACGGCGACGCGAACAGCTACTGGGAGTCCACCAACAACGCCTTCCCCCAGTCGCTCACCGTCGACCTCGGCTCCTCCTACGCCGCCCGGCGGCTGGTGCTGAAGCTGCCGCCGTCCTCCGCCTGGGCCGCCCGGACCCAGACCGTCACCGTGCTGGGCAGCACCGACGGGTCGAACTACTCGACCGTGGTGGGCTCCACGGGCTACCGCTTCGACCCGGCCACCGGCAACACCGTCACCGTACCCCTGCCCAGCACCACCAGCCTGCGCTGGCTGCGGCTCACCGTCACCGCCAACAACGGTTGGCCGGCAGGCCAGTTCAGTGAGGTGGAGGCCTACCTGACCCCGTGACCGCCGCCCCGGCAACCCCGTGCCCGGCCGCCCGGACCTGCCCGCACACAGGGGTCCGCAGTCCGGCCGAGCGCGGGGCCACCCGCTGTGGGCCGCGGTGTCACAGGTCGAGCACCAGGCGCTCCCCCCGGCACCGCGAGACACAGATCAGCATGGTCTCCCCGGCCGCCCGCTCCTGCTCGGTGAGCACCGAGTCCCGGTGGTCGGGGGTGCCTTCGAGGACATCCGTCTCGCAGGTGCCGCAGGTGCCCTCGGTGCAGGAGAAGAGCACCTCGACACCGGCGGCCCGGACGGTGTCCAGCACCGACACGCCCGGCACGACGGTCACGGTACGACCGCTCTGCGCGAGGACGACCTCGAACTCCCGCTCCTCAGCCGCCTCCTGCTCCTTCGGCCGGAACCGCTCGACCCGCAGCACACCGGCCGGGCAGCGCTCCTCCACCGCGTCCAGCAACGGCCCGGGACCGCAGCAGTACACGAGGGTGCCTTCCGGGACGTCGTCCAGCACCGCGCAGAGGTCCAGCAGTCCGGTCTCGTCCTGCGGGGCGACGGTCACCCGGGTGTCGCCGTACCGGGCCAACTCAACGGTGAAGGCCATGGACTTACGTGTCCGGCCGCCGTACAGCAGCGTCCACTCGGCGCCCGCGGCCTCGGCGGCGGCCAGCATCGGCAGGATCGGGGTGATGCCGATGCCCCCCGCGACGAACCGGTAGCGGGGCGCCGGCTCCAGCCGGAAGTGGTTGCGGGGCCCGCGCACCCGCACCTTGTCGCCGACGCCCACCTGCTCGTGGACGAAGGCGGATCCACCCCGCCCGTCCGGCTCCCGCAGGACCGCGATCCGCCACCCGGTACGGTCACCCGGATCACCGCAGAGCGAGAACTGCCGCTCCAGGTCCGGCCCGAGCACCACGTCGAGATGGGCTCCCGGCTCCCAGCCGGGAAGGTCCTCGCCGGCCGGGTGCCGAAGGGTGAGGGCGACGACCCCGTCCGCCGCCGACTCCCTGGCGCTGACGACGAGTTCGGCTTCGTACAGGCTCATGCGGTGCGCTCCGGGGGCTGGTGTCCTTCGGGGTGGCCGAGCATCCACTCCCACATCTCGACCGGGTCCTGGGCGGTGTGCTCGGCTCCGCAGTGACAGGTGCCGTGCAGCACGTCGGTGCCCGGCAGCCAGTCGATGCGGTAGACCTCACCGGTCGGCGTGCTCACAGGACCTTCTCCACGGGCTTGTCGCCCTCCTCGACCAGCCGGGCGAGGATGCGGCGGGCGGCGAGGCCGCCGGTGTCGATGTTGATGCTCAGCTCCTGGTAGCCGGCGCGCTCCGAACCCAGCGTCCGTTGCAGGAGGTTGAGGGCGTCCACGTCCTGCATGACCACCGTGTGGTTGTTGCCGCGCAGGAACTCGGTGACCTCGGCGTCGTCGGTCGCCCAGTCCCGGGAGACCATCCAGAAGTCGTACACCTTGCCGTCCGCGGACGGGGTGATCGCGTAGGTGATCTCGGTGTGGAAGCCGTTCGGGTCGCTGCCGTCGGCCTCCGGCACCACGCCGGCCGGCGCGATCCGGCTGTGCAGCAGGTACAGGCACGGCGCGTGGTACTCGATGTCCTGCCAGCGCGTGATCCGGCCCTCGATCCCGGTCGAACGGGCGTAGAACGGCGGGCACTCGGCGTCGTCCATGTGCCGACTGACCCGTACGACCCCGGCCCCCTCGTCGACCTCGGTGGTGATCGGTGTCTCGGCGACCTCGGGGGTGCCTATGTAACCGCCGTGCAGATAGGTCTCGTGGGAGAGGTCGAGGAGGTTGTCGACGAGCAGGCCGTAGTCGGCGTCGATGGGTTCCATGCCGCGGACGGTCGTCCAGCCGGGGGAGTCGAGGTGACGGGCGCGCGGGATGGCGGCCGCGTCGGCGAGCTGGGGGTCGCCGATCCACACCCACACCAGCGAGTCCTGCTCGACCACGGGGTAGGAGGCGACCCGGGCGGTGCGCGGGATGCGCTTCTGTCCCGGCACGTACACGCACGCACCGGTGCGGTCGTAGGTGAACCCGTGGTACCCGCACACGATCCGGTCCCCGTCCAGCCCGCTCTCCGACAGCGGGTAGCGCCGGTGCACACAGCGGTCGCTGAGGGCGACCGGCGCGCCGTCCTCCTCGGCCCGGTAGAACACGAGCGGCTCCCCGAGGATCGTCCGCCCGAACAAATCCCGCCCCACCTCGTGACTGTAGGCGGCGACGTACCACTGGTTCCTGGCGAAAGCGGTGATGTGCGGCATGGCAGTTCCCGTCCCTGTCGGCGGGGCTCCGTCGCCCCGCGTGCCGTGGTTGGAAACAGGGTCGTGAGGCTTGTACGGGCTCGGCAAGGCGGCTTCTGTCAGGCGGAAGAGCTTCTGTAAAGAGGCTGGTCAGAGCCTTGTTCGGTCAACCCCCGGTCGCCAGAGTCGCATCTGGCGCCCGAGGACCTGGTCTGTGTGGAGCCGGCGACCGTGGCGCGGGCGGCAACGCGGCGCTCGGGCAGCGCCGCGGGCCAGAGCTGTCTGGTGATCGGGGTTGGCTCGCGGGGCCTGTTGTTCGCGCAGACCGTTCGCGCCCTGGAAGCCCGGAGCCGTCCCGGCTCGGCGCGGTGATCAGCGACGGTTACGACGCCTTGGAGGACGTCCAGAAGGCGTTCACCGCGGCGTCCACGGCACCGGGGAAGGTATAAATCGACCTCTCCTGAAGCGGGTGTGACGGGAAGAATGCCTGCGCCCCCTGTCCTGTACGGCAAGACGAGGGGTGCAGGCTGCGCGGTCTGGGTTACTCCACCGGCTCGCTCTCCGGCTCGCTCTCCGTCTGCGTCCCGCCCGCCGGGGGCTCGTCGTCGGGGACCGGGGTCCTGACCGAGTCGAGGAGCAGCTGGGCGACGTCCACCACCTGGATGGACTCCTTGGCCGTGCCGCCCGCGGCGGAGCCGCTTTCGGCCGCAGCCTTCTTGCCGTTGACGGAGTCGGTGAGCATGACGAGGCAGAACGGGCAAGCCGTCGAGATGATGTCGGGGTTGAGAGAGAGGGCTTCGTCGACGCGCTCGTTGTTGATGCGCTTGCCGATCCGCTCCTCCATCCACATCCGCGCTCCACCGGCGCCGCAGCAGAAGCCGCG
>NZ_JBEYJU010000051.1:0-63304 GCF_040703965.1 Streptomyces sp. NPDC006655
GGTGGCTCCGCCACATGACCCGCCACCCCGCACGCCGATCGCACGCACCGAACGCCGCTCCTTCTTCCACGGAGATCCATCAGAAGGGCCCTAGCTCTTCATCGTGAAGTGCAGGGTGTCCTTCAGATAGGGGATCACCAGCCACGGCTTCGGCTGCGCCATCAACGCCAGCAGCACGATCACCAGCCCCAGCACCCCGTACGTGGCGATGTCGGTGAACCGCGACCGGACGGCCAGCATCCCGACGCTCGGCAGCACCCACCGCAGCACGCCCCCGGCCAGCAGCGCCGCCCCGATCAGCAGCGCCCCCACCCGGAACTGGTCCAGCGAGGTCAGCAGCAATCCGACCGCGACGGTCGCCAGCACGATCAGGATCGGCCACTGCCGGGCCGGCGCCGGCAGATCCCCCGACGCGGCCCGGCCGCCCCCTTCGGGGCGCGCCGTGTCCCGGGTGAACAGCGGGAAGCGGCGCGTGGTCCGCCGGGGCCGCCCCTGCGCGTCCGGGGCGCTGATCGCGTCGCGGACGGTCAGCTCGTCGTCGTGCGCCTGCTCAGCCGACACTGCGCTCCGCCGCCTCGACCACGTTGACCAGCAGCTGCGCCCGGGTCATCGGCCCGACGCCGCCGGGGTTCGGGGAGAGCCATCCGGCGACCTCGGCGACTCCGGGGTGGACGTCGCCGACGATCTTGCCGTCCGCGGCGCGGGAGACACCGACGTCGAGGACGGCGGCGCCCGGCTTGACGTCCTCGGGACGGATCAGGTGCGGGGAGCCGGCCGCGGCGACGATGATGTCCGCGCGCCTGAGGTGCGAAGAGAGGTCGCGCGTACCGGTGTGGCACTGCGTGACCGTCGCGTTCTCGCTGCGCCGGGTGAGCAGCAGCGGCATCGGGCGCCCGATGGTCACGCCGCGGCCCACGACCACGACCTCGGCACCCTTGATCTCGACGCCGTGGCGGCGCAGCAGGGTGAGCACGCCGTTCGGGGTGCAGGGCAGCGGGGCGGGCTCGCCGAGCACCAGCCGGCCGAGGTTCATCGGGTGCAGGCCGTCCGCGTCCTTGTCCGGGTCCATCAGCTCCAGGATGCGGTTCTCGTCGATGCCCTTGGGCAGCGGCAGCTGGACGATGTAGCCGGTGCAGGCGGGGTCGTCGTTGAGTTCGCGGACGACCGCCTCGATCTCCTCCTGGGTCGCGGTGGCCGGGAGTTCACGCTGGATGGAGGCGAGGCCGACCTGCGCGCAGTCGCGGTGCTTGCCGGCGACGTACTTCTGGCTGCCGGGGTCGTCCCCGACCAGGATCGTGCCGAGGCCGGGCGTGACGCCCTTCTCCTTCAGGGCCGCCACGCGGGCGGTCAGATCGGACTTGATCGCGGCTGCGGTGGCCTTGCCATCGAGAATCTGGGCGGTCATGGGTCCATCCTCGCGGATGCCGGTCTCCCGGTTCCAGTCGGGTGTGCGGTCATGATCGATGATGTTGCACTTGCACAACACATCGCTAATCGGACTGGACAACCACTCCGCGGTACTTGACGATGAGCGGCGCAGTATCGCGGTCCGGTTGGGGGGCAAACCGCTCAGTTCGTGACGTACCTCCGTCCCTGTCCGCGTCGTCCCCGCAGGTCCAACGGAGGAAGACCGCCATGAGTTTCGGCTCGCCCAACAACCCCTACGGTCAGCCGCAGAACCCGCAGCAGGGTCAGCCCGGCTACGGCTACCCCCAGCAGGGTCAGCCCGGCTACCAGCAGGCCCCGCAGGGCGTGCCGCCGCAGCAGGGCTACGGCTACCCCCAGCAGCAGCCCGGCTACCCGCAGCAGGGCGGCTACGGCTACCCGCAGCAGGGTTACGGCGCGACGCCGCCGTACGCGAACTGGGGCCAGCGCTTCCTGGGCACCCTGGTCGACGGTCTGGTCTTCCTGGTGCCGTACATCCTGGTGCTCTTCAGCAGCAAGGCGGCGGTGCTGGGCGTCATCGGCGGTCTCGCGTTCCTGGGTCTCGCGATCTGGCAGCTGATCCAGGAGGGCCGCACCGGCCAGACGATCGGCAAGAAGGCGCTGGGCATCCGTCTGCTCAAGGAGGCCACCGGGCAGCCGATCGGCGTCGGCATGGCCTTCGTGCGCCGCATCGCGCACGTCCTGGACAGCCTCGCCTGCTATCTGGGCTGGCTGTGGCCGGCGTGGGACTCCAAGCGCCAGACGTTCGCCGACAAGGTCTGCGGCACGATCGTGATCCGCAGCAACTGAGCGGCCGTCCGCACGTCGAGGGCCGTGTCTTCCGCAGGGGAGACACGGCCCTCGTGTTTGTGTGGCCGGGCGACCGCGGCTCAGTGGAAGAAGTGCCGCGTCCCCGTGAAGTACATGGTGACGCCCGCCTTCTCCGCGGCTTCGACGACCAGTTCGTCGCGGACCGAACCGCCGGGCTGCACCACGGCCTTGACGCCGGCCGCGGTGAGGATCTCCAGGCCGTCGGGGAACGGGAAGAAGGCGTCGGAGGCCGCGTAGGAGCCGCGCGCCCGCTCCTCACCGGCCCGCTCGACCGCCAGCTTCGCGGAGTCGACGCGGTTGACCTGGCCCATGCCGACGCCCACCGAGGCGCCGTCCTTGGCGAGCAGGATGGCGTTGGACTTCACGGCCCGGCATGCCTTCCACGCGAAGGCGAGCTCGGCCAGCTCCTCGGGGCTGAGCGCCTCGCCGGTCGCGAGGGTCCAGCCGGCCGGGTCGTCGCCGTCGGCCTGGAGGCGGTCGGTGACCTGGAGCAGCACACCGCCGTCGACGGGCTTGACCTCGACGGGGTTCGCCGGGGCGCCCGGTGCCTTCAGGACCCGGATGTTCTTCTTCTTGGCGAGGGCTTCGAGGGCGCCGTCCTCGTAGTCGGGCGCGACGATGACCTCGGTGAAGATCTCGGCGACCTGCTCGGCCATCTCCCGGCTCACCGGCCGGTTGACGGCGATGACCCCGCCGAACGCGGACAGCGGGTCGCAGGCGTGCGCCTTGCGGTGCGCCTCGGCGACGTCCGAACCGATCGCGATGCCACAGGGGTTGGCGTGCTTGATGATCGCGACGCACGGCTCGTCGTGGTCGTACGCGGCACGGCGCGCGGCGTCCGTGTCCGTGTAGTTGTTGTACGACATCTCCTTGCCGTGCAGCTGCTCGGCCCTGGCGAGGCCGCCGCCGCTCGGGTCGACGTAGAGCGCGGCGGGCTGGTGCGGGTTCTCGCCGTAGCGCAGGGTGTTCTCGCGCTCCCAGGTGGCGCCCAGGAAGTCCGGGAACCGCGACTCGTCGACCGGCGCGTACTCCGAGGCGAACCAGGAGGCGACCGCCACGTCGTACGACGCGGTGTGCTGGAACGCCTCGGCGGCGAGCCGCTTGCGGGTGGCGAGGTCGAAGCCGCCCTCGGCGACGGCGGCGAGGACGTCGGCGTACCGCTGCGGGCTGGTGACGACGGCCACCGAGGGGTGGTTCTTGGCGGCGGCGCGGACCATCGAGGGACCGCCGATGTCGATCTGCTCGACGCACTCGTCCGGGGTGGCGCCGGAGGCGACGGTCTCGCGGAACGGGTAGAGGTTGACGACGACGAGGTCGAACGGCTCGACGCCGAGATCCTCGAGCTGCTTGCGGTGGCTGTCCAGACGCAGGTCGGCGAGGATGCCGGCGTGCACCCTCGGGTGCAGGGTCTTGACCCGGCCGTCCAGGCACTCCGGGAAGCCGGTGAGCTCCTCGACCTTGGTGACGGGGACGCCGGCGGCGGCGATACGGGAGGCGGTGGAGCCGGTGGAGACGAGCGCGACACCGGCCTCGTGCAGTCCACGGGCGAGCTCTTCGAGTCCGGTCTTGTCATAGACGCTGACGAGCGCGCGACGGATGGCCCGCTTGCCGCTCTCGGCCGTGACAGTGCTCTCGGCGGTCACTGGATAACTACCTTTCGTCCCTCAATGCGGTGGCCGTTGCGGGCGATCCGCCCCACGACCTCGACGAGCAGCCTTCGCTCGACGTCCTTGATGCGCTCGTGCAGAGCGCTCTCGTCGTCCTCGTCCCGGACCTCCACCACGCCCTGAGCGATGATCGGCCCGGTGTCGACGCCGTCGTCGACGAAGTGGACGGTGCAGCCGGTGACCTTGGCGCCGTACGCGAGCGCGTCGCGTACGCCGTGCGCCCCCGGGAAGCTGGGCAGCAGGGCGGGGTGGGTGTTGACGGTCCGCCCCCCGAACCGCGCCAGGAACTCCTTGCCGACGATCTTCATGAACCCGGCGGAGACGACGAGGTCGGGCTCGTGGACGGCGACGGCCTCGGCCAGCGCGCGGTCCCACTCGTCCCGGGTCGCGAAGTCCTTCACCCTGGTCACGAAGGTCGGGATGCCGGCGCGCTCGGCACGCGCCAGTCCCTCGATGCCGTCGCGGTCGGCGCCCACGGCGACGACCTGGGCGCCGTAGGCCTCGACGCCGGTCTCGGCGATCGCGTCGAGCAGCGCCTGGAGGTTGGTGCCGGATCCGGAGACCAGCACGACGAGGCGCTTGGCCACGGGCTTGGCGGCCACGGTGGGGCCCTTTCTCGGGGGAGCGTCGGTACGGCGGCCGGTCTCGCAGCGAGTTTGTACATTCGTACGAGTGCTTCGCGCCCCGGGATACGGGGAAGTCTACGAAGCAGCCGACCGTCAGCAACGATACCGGCACACCGGGCGGCCCCCACGGGACGGGGGCGTGGCCGGAAGGTAGCGTCTGCGGGGGTGCTGCGGCGGGAACGCGTCCGGGGCACGACGCGTTCATCAGGTGACCGGCGTTCCTCCGCCGTACTGCTCAGCCGTACCGAGCAGCCGTGTTCGTCCGTCGCGCTCACCAGCCGTACTCACCAGCTGTACTCACCAGTCGTAGTCGATCTAGGGGAAGACGCTCAGTTGATGCCGGACCGCAGCCTGGGACTTCGCATGCTCCCCCCGCAGTCGGTACAGGACGGGACGCGTTCCGCCGTGCTGTTGCGGGAGCGGCCGGCCTCGCCGCCGGACGCGCCCTCGGACCGGCCGAAGGGCGATCAGCAGGACGACAACCCGTTCGCACCGCCCCCCGAGGGCACACCGGACTCGCCGTGGCGGCCGCGCCGCCCCGCCGGTGACGGTGACGGTGACGGTGAGGGCGGTCAGGGACCGGGATCGCCCTGGGGCAGCCAGTGGAGCGACCGCCAGCCCGGACGGCAGTCCGGCGGCTTC
The DNA here is from genome assembly GCF_040703965.1 of Streptomyces sp. NPDC006655. Taxonomy (NCBI): domain Bacteria; kingdom Bacillati; phylum Actinomycetota; class Actinomycetes; order Kitasatosporales; family Streptomycetaceae; genus Streptomyces; species Streptomyces sp. NPDC006655. The sequence goes on from NZ_JBEYJU010000051.1 coordinate 5,192, forward strand.
GGCGAGCGCCGCCCCGAGGGCGGCGGGCCCGGCGGGGGCGGTCAGGACGGCGGCCCCGGCGGGCCCGGTATGCGCTGGGACCCCACGGACCCGGTCCAGCGGCGCGCCCGCTACGCGCTGCTGTGCGGCATGTGGGCCTTCTTCTTCGTGCTCTTCGGCTGGCCGTACGTGGCGCTGCTGCTGGGGGCGCCCGCGGTCTACTGGGGCGTCAGCGCGCTGCGCGCGAAGCCGCGCGGCGACGACGGGACCACCGCCGGCCGCCCCCAGACGACGGCGGCGATCAGCGGCCTGGTCACGGCGTCCCTGGCGCTCGCCCTGGTGGCGGCGAACTTCACGGTCCAGATGGTCTACCGCGACTACTACACCTGCGTGTCGGACGCCCTGACCAACGAGGCCAGACAGTCCTGCGACCACCTGCTCCCCGAGAACCTCCGCCCCTTCCTGGGCAGCGCGAACAGCTGACCCCGCTGCCGCTCAGGCGGACGGGTCGGGTGGTTCGGCGGACGTGCGGGGCGCTTCGGTGGGCGTGCGGGGCGCTTCGGTGGTGGGGAGGGGCGCTTCGGTGGTGGGGAGGGGCGCTTCGGTGGTGGGGAGGGGCGTGGGCAGGGGGAGGGGGTCGTCGGCAGGGTCGGCGGGAAGGAAGTCGTAGGCGTCTTCCGGGTCCGACGGCGGGATCGGTGCCGGTCTCGGGGTCGAGGTCGGCGCCGTGGGCGCGGTCGCTGTTCCTGTCGCCGTCGGCCCGGCGGGGTCCGGCTTCGGGGGGCGCGAGGTCCGGACGCGCCATGCCCTCAGTACCGGCGCCGTGGGGAGGCCCACCGCGAGGAGCCAGGCCCCGGTCGCCGCGCCCGTCTGCCACCACAGGGGGCCGAAGCGGGCGAGCGCCGCGACGCCCAGCGGACCGCCGGCCAGTTCGGCGAGCGCCGCCTGCGACAGTCCGCACAGCAGCGCCGCCAGCGTCACCACCCCGGCCGTGCGCCCACCCGTCCACCCGCGCCGGACCGCCCTGCCCACCACGAACCACGTCACCGTCACCCCGGCCGCCACCGGCACCGCCACGGCCGGCCAGTCGGCCGGCGTGCCCGGCCCGGCGTCCGGCACCGCCGCCAGCAGCGGGAAGGGCGGCAGAAGCGGCGCCGGATGCGACGCCAGCGGGTTCACCAGGTGCCCGGCGCCGAGCGCGAAGCCGGGACCGACGGCGTACGACGCCGACCACACCGCCGCGTTGGGGACGAGGCAGACGCAGAGCAACAGCACCGCGAAGCGGCCCGTCCACCCCTCCGTCAGCTGCAGGAACGACGTCCGCGCCGCATCCCCGTGCCCCACCAGCGACACCGCGAGCAGCAGGGTCCCGCCGCCGAAGAACACGGCCGTCCCGGCGAGGGACGCGCGCACCGCCGTACCCCACCGCACCCTGGTGTCCCGCCCGCGCAGCCGCCGTCGTACCGGGCCCGGCAGCAGCGCGGCCAGGGCCAGCAGCGGCCCGCGCGGACGGCCGTACGCCGTCCACACTCCGCCGCCCGCCGCACCCGCGACGAGCAGTGGCAGACACGCCGTCACCCAGCCCCACGCGGGCCGCAGTTCCCCGCCGGACGCGTACAGCGCGGCGCACCCCCCGACGCCGAGGTAGCCGGTGACGACCCCGGCCCACGCGGTGGGGGCGGGGACCGGCGGCGGCGCGTCGGCGGCGTCGCCGTCCGCCGGGTCCGCCGCGTCCACGGCGTCCCGCGCCCCCCGGTACACGAGCAGCACCGGCACCGCCACCAGCAGCAACGGTGTGATGCCGACCGGGGCCGGCACGCCGGAGAGGGTGCCGGTGCGGACCAGGTCGACGCCGTGGGCGAGCAGCCACAGGGCCGCCGCGACGTGCAGGGCGCCGCCCGGACCGCTGTCGGGATACGGCGAGCTGACCCAGAGCGCGATCGCCAGGACCGCGAACGCGCCGAGCCCGAGCCCGGCCGCGAGCGCACCGGCCGCCAGGCTCGCGGCGAAGCCGGGGGAACGGTCGCGCACCCGGTCGCGGACCGGGCTGAGCCACAGGGACAACGACGGTCGGCGGGCGGTCATCCGAATCACGCTCGCCATGCTCCCAACGACACGCGCTTTTCCGGCGTAACAGGCGAACCACCGTAGTGTCGCTCAATATACGTTTATGTGTTTTTTCGTAGATAGATAGGAAGATAAGCATGGTGACGCGGAGTCCTGCCCCCACCGACGAGGCCGTCTCCTCACCGGCCCTGACGCCCGCTCAGGCCTTCGACGCGCTCTACGCCTTCTGCGCCCCAGCCCTGGTACGGCAGACCTACCTGCTCACCGGACGCCGGGAACTGGCGCAGGAGGCGGTCGAACGGGCCTTCCAAGTGGCATGGCAGAACTGGCCGGAGGTGGCCCGTGACCGCGACCCGGCCGGCTGGGTGCGGGCCGTGGCCCACGAGTGCGCGCTCTCCCCCTGGCACCGCTTCCGGCTGCGCCACCGCCACCCGGAGCCCCCGCCGGCCGACGCGGCCGACCGCGCCCTGCTGGACGCGCTGCTGAAGCTGCCGCCGACGTACCGCCGGACGCTGCTGCTGTACGACGGCATCGGCCTCGACCTGCCGGAGACGGCGGCGGAGACGGAGGCGAGCACACCGGCAGCGGCCGGCCGGCTGACGCGCGCGCGGCGGCTGGTCGCCGACCGGGTGCCGGAGCTCTCCGACCCCGCCGCGCTGCACCGCCGGCTCGCCGAACTGGCCTCGACCGAGCGGTTGCGGGCGGCCCAGCCGCCCACCGTGCGGACCTGCGCCGAACGCCGGACCCGCTTCTGGACCCGCTCCGCGCTCGCCTTCACGGCGACGATCGTCGCGGCGACGACGTTGACGCTGCGGACGGCGCCGACGCACTACGAGGCACCGATCGGCCCGGCCCAGGCGATCAGCGGGGTGCCGCCGGAGGTGGGGCTGGGGCCGCTGTCGGAGGGGGAGCGTCGACTGGAGGCGAAGCTGCGGAACTCCGCGGCGAACGGACCGGAGAGGGTGGTGCCGGTGGCGAGGTAGTGCGTTCGGCCGCGGGCCGGTGGGGGTTGCTCGCGCAGTTCCTCCCCCAGCCTCCGGCCGGGGGTGCCCCCAGCGCCCCTGACGGGGCGCTGCAGTCGCGTCGGCTTCCCAGCCGCGGGCAGTCGTGCCGCTGGGGCGGCACGGGTGGGCGCGGGCGGCGCCCACCCGGCGTGGCCGGCGCAAACGCCGGTAGGCCCGCCCCCACCCCGGGGAACGGGCCTACCGGCGTACAGTCACGGAGTTGTTCAGCCGGCCAGGATCTCGCGCGCCAGCTTCGCCGTCTCCGTCGGGGTCTTGCCGACCTTGACGCCCGCGGCCTCCAGGGCCTCCTTCTTCGCCTGGGCGGTGCCCGACGAACCGGAGACGATGGCACCGGCGTGGCCCATGGTCTTGCCCTCGGGGGCGGTGAAGCCCGCGACGTAACCGACGACCGGCTTGGTCACGTTCTTCGCGATGAAGTCCGCGGCCCGCTCCTCGGCGTCGCCGCCGATCTCACCGATCATGACGATCAGGTCGGTGTCGGGGTCGGCCTCGAACGCGGCGAGCGCGTCGATGTGCGTGGTGCCGATGATCGGGTCGCCACCGATGCCGACGGCGGTCGAGAAGCCGATGTCGCGCAGCTCGTACATCATCTGGTACGTCAGCGTGCCGGACTTCGAGACCAGGCCGATACGGCCCGGCTTCGTGATGTCGCCCGGGATGATGCCGACGTTGGACTGGCCGACGGTGATGATGCCGGGGCAGTTCGGGCCGATGATCCGGGTCTTGTTGCCCTTCTTGCCGGCGTACGCCCAGAACGACGCCGAGTCGTGCACCGCGATGCCCTCGGTGATCACGACGGCCAGCGGGATCTCGGCGTCGATGGCCTCGACGACCGCGTCCTTGGTGAACTTCTCCGGCACGAAGATGACGGAGACGTTGGCGCCGGTGGCCTCGATGGCCTCCTTGACGGTGCCGAAGACCGGTACCTCGGTGCCGTCGAAGTCGACCTTCTGACCGGCCTTGCGCGGGTTGACGCCGCCCACGACGTTGGTGCCGTCACCGAGCATGAGCTTGGTGTGCTTCATGCCAGTGGCGCCGGTCATGCCCTGGACGATGACCTTGCTGTCCTTGTTGAGCCAGATAGCCATGGTGTGTTGTGTCCTCGTCCTGAGTGCTTACTTGGCGGCGTGGGCCAGCTCGGCGGCCTTGTCGGCCGCGCCGTCCATGGTGTCGACGCGCTGCACCAGCGGGTGGTTGGCGTCGGTGAGGATCTTGCGGCCCAGCTCGGCGTTGTTGCCGTCGAGGCGGACGACGAGCGGCTTGGAGACGTCCTCGCCGCGGTCCTCCAGAAGCTTCAGGGCCTGCACGATGCCGTTGGCGACCTCGTCACACGCGGTGATGCCGCCGAAGACGTTGACGAAGACCGACTTGACGTCGGGGTCGCCCAGGATGATCTCCAGGCCGTTCGCCATGACCTGGGCGGACGCGCCACCGCCGATGTCGAGGAAGTTGGCGGGCTTGACGCCACCGTGGTTCTCACCGGCGTACGCGACGACGTCCAGGGTGCTCATGACGAGACCCGCGCCGTTGCCGATGATGCCGACCTCGCCGTCGAGCTTGACGTAGTTGAGGTTCTTCTCCTTGGCGGCGGCCTCCAGCGGGTTGGCCGCGGCCTTGTCGTGGAGCTCCTCCCAGTCCGCGTGGCGGAACTCGGCGTTGTCGTCCAGCGACACCTTGCCGTCGAGGGCGATGACGTCACCGGAGGCGACCTTCGCGAGCGGGTTGACCTCGACGAGGAGGGCGTCCTCCTTGATGAAGGTGTCCCACAGCCTGACCAGGACGTCGGCGACCTTGTCGGCGACCTCGGCGGGGAACTTCGCCGCGGCGACGATCTCCTTGGCCTTGGCCAGGTCCACACCGTCGATCGCGTCGATCGGCGTCTTGGCGACGGCCTCGGGGCGGGTGGCCGCCACCTCCTCGATCTCCATGCCGCCCTCGACGGAGGCGATGGAGAGGAAGGTGCGGTTGGCACGGTCGAGGAGGAAGGAGACGTAGTACTCCTCGAGGATCTCCGGGGCCGTCTCGGCGATCATCACCTTGTGGACCGTGTGGCCCTTGATGTCCATGCCGAGGATGTCCGTCGCACGGGCGACGGCCTCGTCCGCGGAAGCGGCCAGCTTGACGCCACCGGCCTTGCCGCGACCACCGACCTTCACCTGCGCCTTGACGACGGACTTGCCGCCCAGCCGCTCGGTGATCTCGCGCGCCGCCTCAGGCGTGTCGATGACTTCACCGGCCAGCACCGGTACATCGTGCTTGGCGAAGAGGTCCCTCGCCTGGTACTCGAACAGGTCCACGCGCTTCCGTCCCTATCAGTGATCTCGCGGTTCGTTGGATGCGTGGGCGTGCCGCGAAGGGCAACGTGACGTCCGCATGGGTCACAGGGGAAGCGCACACGGTGTCCGAGCGCGCGGCATGTCCGTCTCGCAGGTTATCGCCGCTTGCAGGGGGTCCCTAAATCGAGGGTCACACCTGAGCGGTGATACCTGTCACATGATGCCGGGTATCCCAGGTTTTCCTGGCACGGCGTGCCGCTTCGGTGATGTGCGAGGCCTCACCGGGTTGGGGTTGGCCCGGTGAGGCCTCAGCCCCCTCCTCAGGGGGTGGGCGGCCGGTCCCTGCCCAAAGGGACCGGCCGGCCCGTCCCGAGGGGCGCCCCGGCCCGGACGGACCGACGGCGTTCGGCCGTCCGGGCCGGGCGCCCCACGGAGATCAGAGGGAGTGGGTCCGGGCCTGCTGCGGCCCGTGGACGCACTCCGGGACGGCCGGGAACGCGAGCGGCCCGGTGGCCGCCACGACCGGCTGCGCGTCGCCGCCGCCCAGCACCGGCCCGGCCAGATCCTCGGCGTACGTGGCCACCTGCCCGCCCACCGGCCGGACACCGCCCGACGCCTGCTCGTCCTCGGGGGCGAAGGGCTGCGCGGCAGCGACGACGGGGGCGGCGGGCTGCGCCGGGGCCGGGGCAGAGACGGGGCGCGCCGGGGCCGGAGCCGAGGGGTGCGGCGGGGCGGGGGTGGATGCGGGGGTAGCGGCGGGGGTGGATGCGGGGGTAGCGGTGGGCGTGGGGTGCGGGTGTGTGGGTGCCTGGGTCGCGGCCGCGGCCTTCGCCGCGCGGGCGGCTCGGGCTCCGTTGATGGCCTCGGCGCCCCTGATCCTGGCGGCGAGGGCGTGCCGGGCCGGGTCGGTGCCGGTGGCCGCGGTCCCGGTGGCGCGCAGGGCGGACCGGGGGGCGGCCTGCACGGTGCTCCTCACGCCGAAGACGTCGGCGGCTGTCACCACGGGACGGTCGATGTTCTTGTTCATACGTGCGTCAGTCCTTCAGGGCTCCGATGCGCTCGGCAGGCGTGCGCCGGAGCCGGGAGGGCTTCCGGTGCGTCCGGAAGCGCGGCTGGGGACAAGGCCGTCCGGAAGAGTCCGAGGGGGCCGAGAGAGAGGGGGCCCTCGGGAGTCCTCGGGGTCCGGACGGACGGGCAGACCTGTTCCGCCCCCGCGCGCCAGGTCTGTGCGGGGTGAGGGGGTCGCCGGTCCTAGCCGGGGAAGACGGGGATGTCCCGGTACCGGTCCGGGGTCCCGGCCGCGTCGACGCGCGCGACGGCACCGGGCACGAGCCGCAGCGGCGCCCGGTCGACGAAGGTCACGGCGTACATGTCACCGTGCCGGAAGGCGGTGCCGTCCACCGCCGACTTGCCCAGCACGCCGTCCGGATCCCCGGTGGGCGCGGGACGTTCGGGAGCCCCGCCGGCCCGGGCGGCACGATGACCGGCGTGGTGCGTCACCTGCTCCGCGGCGGCGGGCACGACGCCGTACCGCGGCCCGTACGACACCGCACCGGCCACCGCCGCCACCGCCGACGGCCGGGACTTCTCGTGCCCGGCGGCGTGCGTGACCGGCTGCCGCGGCTCGACGGGGCGAGGCACCGAGGTGACCGGTGCCGGGAGCGACGACCCCGGTGACCCGGAGACGACGGGCGGCTCCGGCACCTGGACCACCGGCGTGGCGGGCAGCGTGACAGGGAGCGTCGGCAGCCGCGTCGGCAGCTCCGAGACCTGCTGCAGGGTGTCACCGAGCGTCTGGGTCAAGGTCGAGGCGACCGAACCGGTCACCGTCCGCACGACGTCGCCCACGCCGTCCACCACCGGCACCACCGCCACGGGCACCACCGGCACGCTCCCGGTGACGGGTTTCCGCGGCGGGGTCGCCCGGTGCGGCGTCAGCAGCTCGTGCGGCGGCGCCTCCTGCGTCACGACCGGCGTCGACGACGGTGTCCCCTCGGCCGCCTGCGCCCGCCCCCCGCAGAGGAAGCCCAGCGCGAGCAGCCCGCCCACCAGCAGCGCCAGGTGCAGCGCACGCCGTCCCGTCACCGTGCGCAGCACACGCACGGCGGCACCGGACAGAACTGCTGGCGAGGTCAAGGCGGGGAGGACCCTCCCGTGCGGCGGAACGGAGCAGAGGTCACGCATGGCGTGAAGACCGGTGAAAGACCGGTGGAGACGTCGATCCTTGCACGGGACTCCCGCGATCGCGCAAGCCCCCCGTTACCGATGGGTACTCATGTCCCGTTTGATGCCGGGAGACCGCTGTCACCGAGTCGACAAGTCCCCCGCGGGATCCGGCCTCACGCGGTGTCCGGAACCGGTAGGGGCCGCTTCTCGATCGCCGCCGCCATCACCTCGGGAAAGAGGTCGGGCGTGCACGCGAACGCCGGTGCCCCCAGCGCCGCGAGTGCCGCCGCGTGCTCGCGGTCGTACGCCGGCGCCCCCTCGTCGGACAGTGCGAGCAGCGCCACGAACTGCACCCCCGACGCCCTCATCGCCGCCACCCGCTTGAGCATCTCGTCGCGTATGCCGCCCTCGTAGAGGTCGCTGATGAGCACGACGACGGTCTCCGCGGGCCGGGTGATCCCCGACTGGCAGTAGGCCAGCGCCCGGTTGATGTCGGTGCCGCCGCCGAGTTGGGTGCCGAACAGCACGTCCACCGGGTCGTCCAGCTGGTCGGTGAGGTCGACCACCGCGGTGTCGAAGACGACGAGTCGGGTGTCGATCGACCGCATGGACGCCAGCACCGCTCCGAACACCGACGCGTACACCACCGACGCGGCCATCGATCCGGACTGGTCGATGCAGAGCACGACTTCCTTCTTCAGCGACTGCGACGCCCGCCCGTATCCGACGAGCCGCTCCGGCACCACCGTCCGATACTCCGGGAGGTAGTGCTTGAGGTTGGCCGAGATCGTGCGGTTCCAGTCGATGTCGTGGTGGCGGGGCCGGTTGATCCGGGCGCTGCGGTCGAGGGCGCCGGTGAGGGTGGCCCGGGTGCGGGTGGCGAGTCGCTTCTCCAGGTCCTGGACGACCTTGCGCACGACCGCCCGTGCCGTTTCCTTCGTGGTCTCCGGCATCGCCTTGTTGAGCGAGAGCAGCGTGCCGACCAGGTGGACGTCGGCCTCCACCGCCTCCAGCATCTCCGGCTCCAGGAGCAGCGAAGCCAGCCCCAGCCGGTCGATGGCGTCGCGCTGCATGACCTGGACGACGGAGGACGGGAAGTACGTCCGGATGTCGCCGAGCCAGCGCGCCACCGACGGCGCCGACGCCCCCAGTCCCGCCGACCGCTCCCGCCCCGACTGCGGTCTGTCCCCCTTCCCGTACAGCGCGGCCAGCGTCCCGTCCATCGCCGCGTCCCGCCCCGCCAGCGCACAGCCGGTACCGTCCGCGGCCTCGCCCCCGAGCACCAGCCGCCACCGCCGCAACCGCTCCCGCGCGGCGTCGTCGCCACCCGGTCCGATGCCCGGCGCGGTGCCGGTGTTCGTCGCGTCGGTGGTCATCTGCCCGCCCCCACAAGGTCGTCGTCCGAAGTCGTGTCGTCGAGGCCGAGCAGCAGTCGCAGCACCGGCAGTACGGCGTCGGCCCGACCGGCGTCCGTGTCGGCACCGAACCCCGGCGTCCCGCCGGTCCGCCCAGGCCCCCGCAGCCGGTCCCCCGGTCCCCGGCGCACCAGTTCGCCGATGGTCCTGCGCACCCCCGGCTCGTACACCGAGAACGTCCGCCGCAGCAGCGGCAGTACGTCCGTGAACGCCTCCGCCGGCACGCCTGTCAGCCAGGCGTCGACCAGACCGAGCAGCCGCTCGTCGTGCACGAGCAGCATCCCGCCCCCGCCGCCGCCCCCGACGAACCCCTCGATCCAGGCGGCCGCGTCCGAAGGAGGCGTCCCGGGCGAGAGCACCAGCCCCATCAGCCGGGCCGCCTCCGCCGGCCCCAGCTCCCCCTCGTCCAGCAGCAGCCGCACCGCCCGGCCGCGCAGTACCCCGGGCACACTGTCCCGCCCGCACAAGGTCCGCAGCACGGCCCGCCAACGCCGACGAAGGCCACGGGGCCCGGAATCGGCCCCCGCCGCAGTCGCAGCCGGCGCCCCGGTCGCCGTCCCCTTCCCCTTCCCCATCCCCGCCCCCGCCCCCGCCCCCAAGCCCGTCTCGCCGAGCAGCCCCACCGCCGTGTGGACCGCGTCCACGTGCCCCCGCATCTCCTCGGCCGCGTCGGCGTCGAGGGCGGCGCAGGCCGGTGGGAGCCCGACGAAGACCCGTTCCGCGAGTCCCTCGGCGACCTCGGCGAGGGCTCCGACGTCGGTGCCCCGGACGTCGCCGTAGCGCAGCGAGCGGACCAGGGCGGGCAGGGCCTGAGCCAGTCGGCCGACGTCCGTGTCCAGGGCTGCCCGGTCGGCGAGCGTCCGCATCACGACCGGCAGCGCCTCCGGCAGCCCGGCCAGCAGGCAGTGCTCGGCGAGCGCGGTGACCTCGGCGAGCGCGGTCGCGCCCACCGCGTCGGCCTCGGCCCTGGCCGTCGCCGCGCCGTGCACGGTCGTCCCCCACACGCCGGCCTCGGCCACCCGCACCGACAGCTCCGGCTCCCAGCACAGCCGCCAGGTCTCCCGGAACGTGCCCCTACTCCCCCGGGACCGCACCTGCTCCCCCCATCCGACGCCGAGCAGCCGCAGCCGGTGCAGCAGCCGACTGCGCCCGGCGTCGGTCTCCTTGCGCAGGTCGAGATCGACTTCCCGCTCCAGGGCCTCCGGCTTGAGCCTCAGCCGGCGCTGCTCCCGGGCCAGGTCCCGCTGCAACGGCACCGCGGGCGCCGCCTCCGGCACCTCCCCCAGCGCGTCCCCGACCACCAGCCGGTCGTGCACCAGCGCCAGCGGGACGTCCGAGCCCTCGCACAGCACCGCCCGCACCGCGTCGGTCGTCTCGCCCAGGCCGGGCAGCGGTCGCCCGCGCATCACCGCCAGCGTCTCGGCCAGCCGCACGGCCTCGATGACATGGGCCGTGGAGACGATCCGGTCCTCCTCACGCAGCAGTCCGGCCACCGTGGTGAGCCAGCGCTCGACGGGCCGGTCCGGGGCGCGGAACAGGTGCCCGTACCAGCCCGGCGAGTCGATGCCCGCGCCGTATCCGCTCGCCCGGGCCAGCCGGCGGTTGGTCCACGGCACCCAGGTCATGTCCGTCCGGAGCCTGGGCAGCCCCCTGAGCAGCTCCCGGTCAGCGGCGACGGAGCTCCTCGCTCGCAGCGCCGGCACGTGCCAGGCCCCGCACACCACGGCGACCTCGTCACCGAACTCACGCTGTGCCGCGCGCAGTCGGATCCGCATGTGAGCCTCCCGCACGGGGTCGCGGTCCCGCCCCTCGTCCCCGTACCTCTCCCGCAGCGCCGTCATCGCCTCCTCCACCGCGGCGAACGGCGCGAACACGTCCCGTTCCCCGGCCCTGCCCCGGTGCTCGACGACGTCCTCCCACCAGCGCTCGGGGTCGTCGTGACCGGCGGCCTCGGCGAGGGCCCCGAGGGGGTCGACGCGCACCCGCGGTCCGGCGCCGCGCTCCCCGGGACCGGGCTCGTCGCCGGCCGGTTCCTCGCTCTCGGCGCCGGGGAACGCGGCCGCCTCCTCCGCAGCCTTCCGCAGCGCCAGCGTGTGCGTGGCCGGCAGGTCGATGAAACGGGCCGGGACCTCGTGCTCCAGGGCCCAGCGGACGGCCACCCACTCGGGGCTGAAGTCGGCGAACGGCCAGAACGCCGAGCGGCCGGGCTCGTCCACGGCGTGCGCGAGGAGCGCGACCGGTGGCCGCATCCGCGGGTCGGCGGCCAGCGGGATCAGCGCGTCCGCCTCGGGCGGCCCCTCGATCAGCACCGCCTTGGGCCGGGCGGCCGCCAGCGCGGCCCGCACCGCCCGCGCGGAGCCGGGCCCGTGGTGCCGCACCCCCAGGAGCAGCGGACCGGGCCGCCGCGCGGTGTCGCTCACGCGCTCACCTCCCGGCAGGCGCGGTAGAAGTCCTTCCAGCCGTCGCGCTCGCGGACGACCGTCTCCAGGTACTCCTGCCAGACGAGCCGGTCGGCCGCCGGGTCGCGGACGACCGCGCCGAGGATGCCGGCCGCGACGTCACCCGCCCGCAGCACACCGTCCCCGAAGTGGGCGGCGAGCGCGAGGCCGTTGGTGACGACGGAGATCGCCTCGGCGGTGGACAGCGTGCCGCTGGGCGACTTCAGCTTGGTGCGGCCGTCGGTGGTGATGCCGTCGCGCAGCTCGCGGAAGACGGTGACGACGCGGCGGATCTCCTCGATGCCGTCCGGCGCGGTCGGCAGTTCGAGGGAGCGGCCGATCTGGTCGACGCGGCGCGCGACGATGTCGACCTCGGCCTCCGGGCTGTCCGGCAGCGGCAGCACCACCGTGTTGAAGCGGCGGCGCAGGGCGCTGGAGAGGTCGTTGACACCCCGGTCGCGGTCGTTGGCGGTGGCGATGAGGTTGAAGCCGCGGACCGCCTGCACCTCCTCGCCCAGCTCCGGGATGGGCAGGGTCTTCTCGGACAGGATCGTGATCAGCGTGTCCTGGACGTCGGCCGGGATCCGGGTCAGCTCCTCCACTCTCGCCGTCATGCCCTCCGCCATGGCCCGCATGACCGGGCTGGGCACCAGGGCGTCCCGGCTCGGGCCGTGGGCCAGCAGGCGCGCGTAGTTCCAGCCGTAGCGGATCGCCTCCTCGGGGGTGCCGGCCGTGCCCTGCACGAGCAGGGTCGAGTCGCCGCTGACGGCGGCGGCCAGGTGCTCGGACACCCAGGTCTTGGCGGTGCCGGGCACGCCGAGCAGAAGCAGGGCTCGGTCGGTGGCGAGGGTGGTCACGGCGACCTCGACGATGCGGCGCGGGCCGACGTACTTCGGCGTGATCACCGTGCCGTCCGGCAGCGTGCCGCCGAGGAGATAGGTGGCCACCGCCCACGGCGACAGCTTCCAGCGGGCCGGGCGCGGCCGGTCGTCCTGCCCGGCCAGCGCCGCGAGTTCGGCGGCGAAGGCGTGCTCGGCGTGCGGTCGCAGCGCACTCCCGACGGTCGTCGGATCGGTCGGTTCCACGGACACAGTCATGGCTGAGGCCCCCTCCAGCTCGGCCGGTTCGGATCTGGTGTCCACCGTGCACCACACCACTGACAATCGCTCTGACCTGCACAGACACTCTCGTCGGGGCGATTGTCAGTGGCGGGATCTACCTTCGATGGCATGACTCAGCAGGGGGTGCGCTGGAGTGCGGACCAGGTGCTGGCCCTGGCGCCTGACACCGCGTCACGCAAGGCGGGAAGCAAGCTCGGGGCGGCGGGGCCGTGGTCCGGGGCGGGGAGCAGCGAGGAGGGGACGGTATGGGGACTGTGCAAGGGCAGCGGCAGCAAGCCGTACCAGACGATCGTCGATCTGGCGGACCCGGCGGGGGCCGCGTACAAGTGCAGTTGTCCGAGTCGGAAGTTCCCCTGCAAGCACGCCCTCGGACTGCTCCTGCTGTGGGCGGGCGGGGACGACACGGTGCCCACGGTCGAGCGGCCGCCGGACTGGGCCGAGCAGTGGCTCACCGGCAGACGACAGCGTGCAGAGGACAAACGCCCGGCGGGCGGCGGGAGTTCCGCGGCCGCCGCTGACCCCGAGGCGGCCCGGCGGCGGGCGGAGAAGCGGGCCGAGCGGGTCACGGCGGGTGCGACGGAGCTGGAGCAGCGCCTGTCCGACCTGCTGCGCGGCGGCCTGGCCGCGGCCGAGCAGGCGGGGTACGGACTGTGGGAGGAGACGGCGGCCCGCATGGTCGACGCCCAGGCCCCCGGACTGGCCGCCAGGGTGCGCGAGTTGGGCTCGATACCGGCCTCCGGCCCCGGCTGGCCCGTGCGGTTGCTGGAGGAGTGCGCGCTGCTGCACCTCCTCGACCAGGGCTGGCTGCGCCGCGAGCGGCTGCCGGACGAACTCGCGGCCACGGTCCGCTCCCGGGTCGGCCTGCCCACGGCCGCGGACGGCCCGCCGGTGCGTGACCGCTGGCTGGTCCTCGCCCAGTACGACACGGTGGACGCCAAGCTGACGACCCGCCGGATCTGGCTGCACGGCGCGGACTCGGGCCGCACGGCGCTGCTCCTCTCCTACGGCGCGGCGGGCCGTGCTCCCGAACTGACGCTGCCGGTCGGCCTCGCCCTGGAGGCGGAGCTGGCCGCTTATTCGGGGGCGGCGCAGCACCGGGCCGCACTGGGCGAGCGGTTCGCCGCGCCCGCACACCTGCCGATACGGCCGCCGGGCGTGACCACGGCACAGGCGGCGGCCCGGTACGGCGAGGCGCTGCGCGAGGACCCCTGGCTGGAGTCGGTGCCGGTGACGCTGGACCGGGTCGTCACCGTCCCGGACGGAGACTCCTGGCAACTGGCGGACGCCGACCAGGAGTCGGCGCTGCCGCTCACCTCCGCCGCCCGTTCCCGCCCCGGTCTGTGGCGCCTGGTCGCGCTCTCGGGCGGCGCCCCGGTCACCGTCTTCGGCGAGTGCGGCCACCGGGGCTTCACACCCCTGACGGCCTGGCCGCAGGGAGCAGGCGAGGCGGTGCCGCTGTGCTGACCCGACCGCGTTGCGGCGACGACCGGCCCGACTCGCAGAAGGGAGACCCCGTGACCGCTTGGGAAGATCTCGTCACCACGGCCCTGCTGGGCACGGACCGGCGGCCGGCCGTCACCGGCGGGTCCGGCCGGGAGGCCCCGGCGGCCCTGCTGGACGAGGCCGCCGTCGCGACCGTACGACGACGGGCCGGGCTACGTCCGGCGCCGCCCGCGCAGCGCCTCGAGCCGGCCCCCGAGGACCCGCGCCCCGCGCTCCCGGCCGCCGCGGCACGCAGACTGACGATGCTGCTCTCCGACCGTCCCGGCACCGGGACCGGCGGACGCCGGGGCACCTCGCCCGACCTGATGGAGCTGCTGCCGCAGTGGCTGGCGGCGGCCGACGCGCGCGGGTTCGCGGCACCTCCGGAGACCCTGCCCGCGCTGCTGGACGCGGCCCGGGGCCGTACCGACCTGCGACCGGCCGTGCTGGCCTTCGCCGGGCCGCGGGCCCTGTGGCTGGCCCGGCTCAACCAGGAGTGGCGGTTCGCCCTGCGCGCGGCGCCGGGCGGTGGCGCGGCTCTGCCCGATCCCGAGGACGCCGCCGCGGTACGGCGGTTGTGGCAGGAGGGGTTGTTCGCCGAGCGGGTCGCGCTGCTTTCGGCGCTGCGCGCCCGTGATCCCGAGGGAGCGCGCGAGCTGCTGGCCGGGACCTGGGCGACGGAGCGGGCCGAGGACCGGCTGATGTTCCTCGACTCGCTGCGCACGGGACTGGCCGCCGGGGACGAGCCGTTCCTGGAGCACGCGCTGTCGGACCGGAGCCGTAACGTGCGGACGACGGCTGCGGAGTTGCTGTCCGCGCTGCCCGGCTCGGCGCTTGCCGGGCGGATGGCGGTGAGGGCCGCGGCGTGCGTGGCGGTCGATCACACCGGAGACGGGCCGGTGCTCGCGGTGGAGGCGCCGCCGGAGTGCGATCCGGGGATGGAGCGCGACGGGGTGGTGGCCAGAGCACCGACCGGGCGTGGGGAACGGTCCTGGTGGCTGGGTCAGTTGGTGGAGGCGGCCCCGCTCGCCACCTGGGCGGCGCGGCTCGGTGGGCGTACGCCCCAGGAGATCGTGGCGCTGCCGGTGGCGGACGGCTGGCAGGCCGAGTTGCACGCGGCGTGGTGCCGGGCCGCGGTGCGGCAGCGGGACGGCGCGTGGGCGCGCGCCCTGCTCGGGGCGCCGGCCGCGCCGGAGGCGGGCGGCCCGGGGGCGGTGTCCCTGGCCGAGCGGGCCAAGCTGTTGGGCACGCTGACGGCGGCGGAGCGGGCCGACTGGGTGGCCGGCTTCATCGCCGCCCATGGTCTGTCGGAGGCGTTCCAGTTGCTCGGCATGTGTGCCCTGCCGTGGTCCGCGCCGCTCGGGCAGGCCGTGGTGGACGCGCTCGACATCGCGCGGGACGCGGGCAGTTACCCGTGGAGCTTCAGCGGGGTGATGGGGCTGGCCGAACGCTGCCTGGACCCCGCGGAAGCCGGCCGTCTCGACGCGCTGCTGGCGATACCGGACGAACGGGAGGACGCGGCGCCGGGGGCCGGCGGGTACTGGGCGGAGGCGTTCCAGCGTCTGGTGACGACACTGAGACTGCGCGCGACGATGCTGGCGGAACTGGACGGCACCTCATCGACGAACGCAAGAACCAGCGCCCCCTGAGGGGCGCGGGGAACTGCGCGACGAGCCACGACGGCGCCGCACTCGACCACACACCCCAGCTCTGAAAGCTGGCGCACCGCGAACCCGGAATTAGGCCTCCGTCGGCTGCCGGACGTTGCCCCGGACCCACTCCACGATGGACGTCGTGGTCGCGCCCGGTGTGAAGATCGCGGCGACACCCTTCTCCTTGAGGGGGGCGATGTCGTCCTCGGGGATGATCCCGCCGCCGAACACCAGGATGTCCTCGGCTTCGCGCTGCCGGAGCAGGTCGAGGACCGCGGCGAACAGGGTGTTGTGGGCGCCGGAGAGGATGGAGAGACCGATGGCGTCGGCGTCCTCCTGGATGGCCGTGTCGACGATCTGCTCGGGCGTCTGGTGGAGCCCGGTGTAGATGACCTCCATACCGGCGTCGCGCAGCGCCCGCGCGATCACCTTCGCGCCGCGGTCATGACCGTCGAGCCCCGGTTTGGCCACCACCACGCGGATCGGACCGGCTGCCACACCCATCACTGCCTCCATGACCAGAAGTGAACGAACGTTATCTCCAGCATCCCGCAACCGGCAGTTTCGCGGAGGTTACCGAGGGGGAAATCACACACAGTGGGACACGTCAGGGAGCCGCAGCGTGGTCCGCGGGGGCGACAGGGGCACGCGACGCGGCCTGCCGTCGTACCCGCGCGACCTCCGCCCGGCCTCCCGCAAGGGCATACGGGGGACGGAGCCGCCCTCCGCGTGCCGACAGGAGGTCGGCCGATGAAGGTCACCGGGGTCTTCGACCCCTTTCTCCCGCTCTGCCGCCGCCTCCTGCCGGGCAGACTCGCCGGACTGTCGGTGGCCCTGCTGAAGTCGACCGCCCTGGAGGCGGCGATCCTCGCCGGGCACCTGCTGCTCTATCCCACCGGTCTCACCCCGGAGCGCCGCCCACCCGCTCCCGTCACTCCCGCGGCTCCCGTCACTCCCGCCGCTCCGCCCGCCGAGCACGACGGCACCGCCCGGCTGCCGGTCCGCGCGGTCCCGCCGGTCGTGCTGCTGCACGGCTTCATCGACAACCGCTCGGTCTTCGTCCTGTTGCGCCGCACCCTCGCCCGGCACGGCGGCCAGCGTGTCGAGTCGCTCAACTACTCACCGCTGACCTGTGACATCCGCACCGCGGCGGAACTGCTCGGCAGGCACATAGAGGAGATCTGCGAGCGCACGGGCAGCCCCCGGGTCGACATCGTGGGGCACAGCCTCGGCGGGCTGATCGCGCGCTACTACGTCCAGCGCCTCGGCGGCGATCTGCGCGTGGGCACCCTGGTGACGCTCGGCACCCCGCACTCCGGCACCCGGGTGGCACCGCTCGCCGACGCGCACCCGATCGTGCGCCAGATGCGCCCCGGTTCCGAGGTGGTCGAGGAACTGGCCCGTCCGGCGCCCGGCTGCCGCACCCGGTTCGTGAGCTTCTGGAGCGACCTCGACTCGCTGATGGACCCGGTGGAGGCGGCCCGTATCGAGCACCCGGACCTCCTGGCGACGAACGTGCGCGTGACCGGGATCGGCCACCTCGCCCTGCCCGTCCATCCGGCGGTCGCCGTCGGCATAAGGGAAGCCCTCGACGAGGCGCACTCGGAGGAGCGGACGGCCGGCGGTCTGACGGTGGCGTGACCGGCCCCAGCCTCGAACACCCCTCGAACACAAGGCCAAACCCGCGCCCGCCGTCCCCCGAAACACGGCCGAATGCCCCTTTCCCGCAGCCACGAAACCTGTTGAAGATTGTCGCGCCCGTATACCGCCGGGTACAGTCGCCGCACTGCTCTGCCAGCCCCTGTTGTCGAGGCGAAAGAGAAGTTGGTGAACGACCGTCACCCGTCGGGGACCATGACCACCCCGGCTCCGGCTTCCGACGCCGGCCCGGCGCACTACGCGTCGTACGGCACCCAGGAAGCCCAGTACGGGGACTTCACCACGTACGGCGACCACACCGCCACCGCGTTCCACAGCGACCCGCTCTTCGGCAACCTGCCCGACCAGGGCCAGGGCACCGGCGCGTACGACACCACGCAGTGGCGGACGGCCGACGACCGGACACCCCCCTACGACACGTACGCGGCCCAGCACCACGCCGCCTACGACTCCGGTGCCTACGACAGCACCGCCTGGACCGTCCCGGCACAGGGCACGCAGGAGTCGGTCACCGACACCAGCGGTCACTGGGACGCGAACGCGTGGCTCCAGCCCGACCAGTCAGGCATGGCAGGCGCCACCCAGCAGTGGGAGTGGGGCACCCAGACCTTCGACACCGGCGCGTACGACGCCACGCAGTGGAACTCCGACGGCACCCCGGCGCAGGCCGCCGAGCCGGCGCAGGAACCGCACACCACGGGCTCCTTCGAGCAGCTCCCCTACGAGGAGGGCGCCTACGACGAGCCGGCGTACGACGAGGCCCCGGCCGCCGAGGGGGAGTTGTCGGCCACCGGTGAGCTACCTGCAGTAACGCCACTGCTGGAAGACCAGGAAGAGGTCACCCCGGCGGTCGCGGCGTCCGCGACACGCGCCGGCTCCCGTGCGGGGGCGCGTTCCCGTCGTCGTACGCCCCCCAAGCGGTCCGCGCTGCTGACCGTCGCCGTGCCGTCGGCCTGTGTGATGGGGGTCGCCGGGATCGCGGTCGCCTCCGTCGGGGGTCTGACCGACGACGGCAAGGACACCACGGCCTCGGCCTCCGACGCGCAGACGGTGAAGCCGTCCGCCGCCAACAGCACACTGGACGCCCAGCTCAGGACCCTCTCGGCGGGCGCCGACGACTTCGCCGACCGGGCCAGCCGGACCCAGGAGCGCATCGACCTCAAGGCCCAGCAGGAGGCCGAGAAGAAGAAGGCGGCGGCGGAGGCGGCCCGCAAGGAGCGGCTGCGCCCCAAGTACGTGCTCCCGGTCACGCAGCGGGGGCTCAGTGCCTACTTCGGCCAGGCCGGCGTCAACTGGATGTCCGTCCACACGGGCATCGACTTCCCCGTCTCGTACGGCACGACGGTGATGGCCGCCACCGACGGCGTCGTCTCCACCAAGTGGAACAGCGCCTACGGCAACATGATGATCGTGACGGCGAAGGACGGCACGGAGACCTGGTACTGCCACCTCTCCTCGTACCGCGTCGCCTCCGGTACGACCGTGAAGGCCGGCGATCCGATCGCGTACTCCGGGAACTCCGGCAACTCCACCGGCCCGCACCTGCACTTCGAGGTCCGGCCGGCGGGCGGCGCCGCCATAGACCCGCTGCCGTGGCTGCGCAGCCACGGACTGGATCCCACCTGATCGCCCGCTGAGCCCCCGTCCACGGCGGGGGCTCAGGCGTCCACGGCTTCCCGGCGCCTACGGCTTCCCGGCGTCTACAGCTTCTCCACCGGCGCGTACCGCAGGAGCAGGCGCTTCGGCTTGTCGTCGCCGAAGTCGATCGTCGCCTCCGCGTTCCCGCCGGTGCCCTTCACCGCGACGACCGTGCCGAGGCCGAACTGGTCGTGGGTGACCCGGTCGCCGACGGCCAGCGAGACCACCGGCTTCTCCGCCGTCCGCCGGGTGGCGAAGCCCGAGGCGCCCGACGCCGAGGAGCGCGAGCGGGTCGAGGACAGCGAGGCGGCCACGCCCGACGCCGGTCCCGATGACACCGGCGCCATCGCCCCGGTCCGCTTCCACTCCAGATAGGCGCCCGGGATCTCCTCCAGGAAACGGGAGGGCGGGTTGTACGACGGCTGGCCCCAGGCGCTGCGCATCGACGACCGGGTGAGGTACAGCCGCTCCCGCGCGCGCGTGATGCCGACGTACGCGAGACGCCGCTCCTCCTCCAGTTCCTTGGTCTGCCCGAGGGCCCGCATGTGCGGGAAGACGCCGTCCTCCATGCCGGTGAGGAACACCACCGGGAACTCGAGGCCCTTCGCGGTGTGCAGGGTCATCAGGGTGATGACGCCGTCGCCGTTCTCGTCGTCGTCCGGGATCTGGTCGGAGTCGGCGACCAGGGCGACCCGCTCCAGGAAGTCGGCGAGCCCGCCGGTCGCCTCGCCCTCCTCGGACTCCTGCTCGAACTCCAGGGCCACGGAGGCGAGCTCCTGGAGGTTCTCGATACGGGTCTCGTCCTGCGGATCCGTCGAGTTCTGCAACTCGGCCAGGTACCCGGTGCGTTCGTAGATCGCCTCCAGGACCGTGGCCGGTCCGGCGCCGGACTCCACGACCGTACGCAGTTCCTCCATCAGCGTGTTGAACCGCTTGACCGCGTTCGTCGACCGCGCGGCCATGCCGTACGCCTCGTCGACGCGCCTGAGCGCCTGCGGGAAGCTGATCTTCTCGCGCTGGGCGAGGGCGTCGATCATCGCCTCCGCGCGGTCGCCGATCCCGCGCTTGGGGACGTTGAGGATCCGGCGCAGCGGGACGGAGTCCTCCGGGTTGGCCAGCACCCGCAGGTAGGCGAGTACGTCCCGGACCTCCTTGCGCTCGTAGAAGCGGACACCGCCGACGACCTTGTAGGGCAGGCCGACGCGGATGAAGATCTCCTCGAAGACACGGGACTGGGCGTTGGTGCGGTAGAAGACCGCGACATCGCCCGCCTTCGCCTCGCCCGCGTCCGTCAGCCGGTCTATCTCGTCGGCGACGAACTGGGCCTCGTCGTGCTCGGTGTCGGCGACGTAACCGGTGATCTGCGCGCCCGCGCCCGCGTTGGTCCACAGGTTCTTCGGGCGGCGGGACTCGTTGCGCTCGATGACCGCGTTGGCGGCGGAGAGGATCGTCTGCGTGGAGCGGTAGTTCTGCTCCAGGAGGATCGTCGTCGCGTTCGGGTAGTCCTCCTCGAACTGGAGGATGTTGCGGATCGTCGCGCCCCGGAAGGCGTAGATCGACTGGTCGGCGTCACCCACCACGCACAGTTCGGCGGGCGGCAGGTCGTGCTCGGCGGGCGGCACGTCCTCGGCGTGCGCACCCGTGCCGACCAGCTCCCGCACCAGGGCGTACTGGGCGTGGTTGGTGTCCTGGTACTCGTCGACCAGGACGTGCCGGAAGCGGCGGCGGTAGTGCTCGGCGACGTCCGGGAAGGCGCGCAGCAGGTTGACCGTCGTCATGATCAGGTCGTCGAAGTCGAGGGCGTTCGCCTCGCGCAGCCGCGACTGGTACAGGGCGTAGGCCTGGGCGAGGGTCTTCTCGAAGCCGTCGCTCGCGCGGGCGGCGAAGTCCTCCTCGTCAACCAGCTCGTTCTTCAGGTTGCTGATCTGGGCGCTGAAGGACTTCGGCGGGTAGCGCTTGGGGTCGAGGTCCAGGTCACGGCAGACCAGGGCCATCAGGCGCTTGGAGTCGGCCGCGTCGTAGATCGAGAAGGAGGAGGTGAAGCCGAGCTTCTTGCTCTCCCGGCGCAGGATCCGCACGCAGGCGCTGTGGAAGGTCATCACCCACATCGCGTTCGCGCGCGGGCCGACGAGCTGCTCGACGCGCTCCTTCATCTCGCCCGCGGCCTTGTTGGTGAAGGTGATCGCGAGGATCTGGCCCGGGTGGACGTGGCGCTCGCCGAGCAGGTGGGCGATGCGGTGGGTGAGCACGCGCGTCTTGCCGGAACCGGCGCCGGCCACGATGAGCAGCGGGGAACCGGCGTGCACGACGGCCGCGCGCTGGTTCTCGTTCAGCCCCTCCAGGAGGGCGGCCGCGTCCAGGGCGGGGCGGGCGGCGCCGTCGCGGTAGTAGGCGTCCCGGTCCGGGGGCGTGTCGAACCGCCCGCCGAACAGGTCGTCCGGAACCGGCTCGGGTCCCTGCTCGTCCTCGGGCGGCGGCGGGGGTTCCTCCTCGTGGCCGCGGGGGGGCTGGAGGCTCGCCAGGAAGCTGTCGTCAAAGAGGCTGCTCATCGCTCTCCGAGTCTAGGGCGCCCCACCGACAACCGGCCCCCGCCCCGGAAACTCGCCCCGGCCACCCGAAGGACTCGGCCCCTTACCATCAGTGATTCCGACAGGTCGCCACACATCGACGCGAACCACCCGCAGCCGGGGGACTCAACACTCAGGTCACGAAAATGTATCGGGCATATCGCACATCAACCTTCACACGGAGCACACGAGTTGGCTACCGTGCCGGGCAGGCCGCACGACCCCCACCGGCGAACGTCGCCGGGCCGCGCGGCCTCCGCCGAGTCCGGGATGCCGCCACGCATCCGGAGCCGGGGACCCACACCGACCTTGGGGTGAATCGGTCCCACCTCCTCTCCGGGGGAGGAACACCGTAGGGCAACCCTTCCGAACCACCCGCCCGAACCCTCCCCCAGAGCCTTAAGGGCCTGGGGGTGCCCCCACCGCCAACCCGGTAGGCGGAACACTGGAAGGAGTCGCCTCCCTTGGCGTCGCACCGCAGGTCCCGCCCCTCCGCAACGCGCGCAGCGGGCATACGCACCCCCGCCCTGGCCACCGCCGCCCTCACCTCCGTGGCCCTCCTCTCCCAGACGGCCGACGCGGCGCCCTCCGAGGACGGCAGGCCGAGCCTGGAGGAGGTGGAGAAGAAGGTCGACGACCTCTACCGGCAGGCGGAGTCGGCGACCGAGAAGTACGACGCGGCCAAGGAGCGGACCGGCAAGCAGCGCAAGCGCGTCGACACCATGCTCGGCGACGTGGCCGAGCGCACGGACCGGCTGAACAGAGCACGTGAGGAACTGGGGTCGTTCGCCGCGGCGCAGTACCGGACCGGGACCGAGGTCCCCCGGACGGCGACCTTCCTGCTCGCGAACGACCCGCAGGACTACTTCGACCAGTCGCAGCTGATGAACCGGCTGACCTCGCGCCAGAAGGACGCGGTCGACGACTACGTCACCCAGCAGTCCGCGACCATGAGGAAGCGGCAGGAGGCCGCGAGGAGCCTGGAGACGCTCACCGAGACCCAGGACGACCTCAGGACCGCCAAGGCCACCGTCCAGTCGAAACTGGCCGCCGCGCGGCAGCTGCTGTCGAAGCTGACGGCCGAGGAGAAGACGCGCCTCGCGCAGATCGAGAAGGAGAGGCAGGAGGAGGCGGCGCGCAAGGCGGCGGAGCTGGCGAAGCAGCAGGCGGCGGCCGCCCGGCAGGAGGCCGCGTCGTCATCGGCCGGCAGCTCCTCGTCCGCCACCTCGTCGCCCGCGTCCTCGTCCTCCTCCGACGCCGCCTACGCCACGAAGGCCGCCAAGGCGATCGCCTTCGCCCGCGCGCAGATCGGCAAGCCGTACGTCTGGGGCGCGACCGGCCCCGGTTCCTACGACTGCTCCGGCCTCTCCCAGGCCGCCTGGAAGGCGGCCGGCGTATCCCTGCCGCGCACCACCTACGACCAGGTGACATCCGGCACCACCGTCTCCCTCGCCGACGCCCAGCCCGGTGACCTGGTCTTCTTCTACGACGACATCAGCCACGTGGGTGTCTACACCGGCAACGGGATGATGATCCACGCCCCCAAGCCCGGCGCGTACGTCCGGGAGGAGTCGATCTACTACGGAGGCGAGTCGATCATCCACAGTGTGGTGCGACCGGCCTGAGGAACCCACCCACGCGCCTGCGCGTGGCCCGCCGGCACGGCGCCCGGCGCTCCTTAGCATCGGCACCATGTCCGGCATCTCCTCCGTTCGCGCCTGGTGGGCGCGGCGTCCGCCGGCGGCCGGGGCCGCCGTGACGGCCACCGGCATCGTGTCGGTGGGGTTGCAGCAGGCGGGGGCGGAGACCCTGTCCCGGGTCGCGCTGGTGCTGGCCTGTGCGGCGTGGGTGGGACTGGCCGCGGACTTCGTCGTACGGTTGCTCGCCGACCGCCGGCGATGGCTGACGGAGGCGAGGAAACCGAGCGCCCTCACGGCCGTGGCGGCGACGAGCGTACTGGGGACGCGGTTCTCGCTGCTGGGCCGGCAGCCCCTCGCCGAGGCGCTGCTGGCGCTGGCGACGCTGCTGTGGCCGCCGCTGCTCGTCCTCGTCGTACGGCACTGGAAGAAGCGGATGCCCGGCTCCGTGTTCCTGGGCTGCGTGGCCACCGAGGGGCTCACCGTGCTCGGCGCGACGCTGGCGGCGGCCCTGGGCACGGCGTGGCTCGCGCACCTGGCACTGGTGCTCTTCTGGCTGGGGCTGGCACTGTACGGGCTCGCGGTGCCGCATTTCGCGGGGCGGCAGGTCGTCGTGGGGCCCGGCGACCAGTGGGTGGCCGGTGGCGCCCTGGCGATCTCGGCGCTGGCCGGGGCGGAGCTGCTGGCCGCCGACAGCGCCCGGCCGTACCTGTGGAACGACGACGACCAGGGCGTCCTGCGCACGGTCACCGTGGCGCTGCTGGTCCTGGCCCTGGCCTGGTACGCCGTCCTGCTGGCCGCGGAGGTGGCCCGGCCCCGACTCCGTTACGACGAACGGCGCTGGGCGACCGTGTTCCCGATGGGGATGACGGCGGCGGCCGTGCTCTCGGTGGCGACCGCCGTCGGCGTCCCGTTGCTGACCTGGCCGGGGCGGGTGCTGGTGTGGATCGCGGTGGCGGCCTGGCTCGCGGTGGCCGCCGGGGCGGCGGTGACCGCCCGTGCCGCCCTCGGGACGGCGTCCTGAGAAGGCTCCGGGACGGTCACGTCCACAGCACGGCGATGAAGATGTTCGCCGTCGTCAGCAGACCCACCAGCCCGAAGGCGTTCTTCGCCACCTTCTCCTCGTCGCGCTGCACGTAGACCAGCCCGAGGATCACGATCAGCAGGGCGAGCTTCACGCCGATCTTGACGGTGTTCACGTGGTGGCCGTCGGCCTCGTTGAGGCCGACCAGGATCACGCCGGTCGCGAGCATGGTGAACGCGCCGTGCAGCATCCCGGGGACGAACCGGGCCGTGCCCCGGCCCATCGCCTTCATCTGGGTGAGGAAGCCGCCGAGCAGCGCGGCGATGCCGATGATGTGCAGGCCGAGGAAGAGATGGATGAGTACGTCCATGGCTCCGGAGCCTAATCAGGGCCCCGGACGGCGCTGTCCCCGGCCCCGCCCCGGCCTCGCCCCGGCCCCACCTCGGTGCCGTCTCGTACCGCCTCGGTACCGCCTCGGTGCGCGCGCGTCGTCGCATATATGCACCCCATAGCAGCCCGCGGCCCCCGCCCGCCCCGGAACCGCCACTTCGGTCATCCCGCCCCGCTAAGCCGACGGCTCCGGATCGGAACTCCGGCCACATACCGTCAGGTAACGATCCGGTCACGCCAATTCCGTGCATCGCGTTACCAGGCCGACACATCCGGGCCTAGCGTCCTCCCCCAGGTGACCGACTCCCCACCGCCGCCCGGACCAGGGGCGGCCGTCGGGCACCACCGCCGAAAGGTGTCCGGCGGCGGCCCGCTCCCCTGTGCGGCCCGCCGCCGGACGCGCACCCGCTCCCCCGCGGCCGGACGAAAGGACGTGAACAGCCCAGGTGGCAGCGCACCGCAAGCCCCGGCAGAGTCCCCTCAGCGGTCATACGGCCCGCGCGGCCGTCACCGTCGCCCTCGCGGGCGCGGCCACCGCGACGTGCTTCGACGGGACCGGACACGCCGAGCCGCGACTGACACCCGCGCAGGTGAAGGCCAAGGTGGACCGGCTGTACCAGGAGGCCGAGGCGGCCACCCAGAAGTACGACGGCGCCAAGGACCAGGCCGACGCGGCCCAGCGACGGCTGAAGTCGTTGCAGGACCAGACCGCCCGCCGGCAGGAGCAGCTCAACTCCGCCCGGGACGCGCTCGGGGCGACGGCGGCGGCGCAGTACCGCGACGGCGGTATCGATCCGGCCTGGCAGCTGGTGCTGTCCGGCGATCCCGACCGGTACCTGGACGACGCCGCGTTCGCCGAACGGGCCGGTGACCGGCAGGCCGCCGCGGTGGCGCGGGTGCGCGGGCAGCTGCGCGAGATCGAGCAGCTGCGCGGTGCGGCGCGTGTCGTGCTGACGGGACTGCGGTCACGGCAGGCCGAGCTGAAGCGGCAGAAGGCCACGGTCGACGCCGAACTCGGCGAGGCCCGGCGGCTGCTGTCCGGCCTGTCGCCCGCGCAGCGGGCCGCCGTCACGGCGGACGGCACCGGCCGCGCCTCCCGCTCGGCGTCCGACGGCCGCGACCCCCTGACCCAGGGCGGTGTCGCCGCCCCCGACGCCCGCGCCGCCGCCCCCGACTCCCGCGCCGCGGCCGCCGTCGCCTACGCCTACTCGAAGCTCGGCAGCCCCTACGTGTGGGGCGCGACGGGCCCCGACGCCTTCGACTGCTCGGGCCTGGCCCAGGCCGCCTACCGCTCCGCCGGGGTCTCCATCCCGCGCACCACCTACGCGCAGATCAACGCCGGCCACCGCGTCTCACGCTCCGAACTCCAGCCGGGCGACCTGGTGTTCTTCTACTCGGGCATCAGCCACGTGGGCATCTACATCGGCAACGGCCAGATGATCCACGCCCCCAACCCGTCGGCACCGGTACGGATCGCCCCCGTCGACGAGATGCCGTTCGCGGGGGCGACGCGGGTGGCGTGAGATGCCTCTCGAAGCTCGAGCGCCGCTACGGGCGCAGGCGAGGGAGACGGTCCAGGAGGCCCCTGTGTCGGCGAAACGGGGGCTTCGGGAGCGGGGGTGCGGGATCGGGAAGGAGGCGCGGTCCGAACGCTCGCGGTACCCGCCGTGATCGTCAACGCGCCCGGCGGACGGTCACACCAGGCGGCGTGCCGTCGCCCAGCGGGTCAGTTCGTGCCGGTTGGACAGCTGCAACTTGCGCAATACCGCCGAGACATGGGACTCGACCGTCTTGACCGAGATGAACAGCTGCTTGGCGATCTCCTTGTAGGCATAGCCGCGGGCGATGAGGCGCAGGACCTCGCGCTCGCGCTGGGTGAGGCGGTCCAGGTCCTCGTCGACCGGCGGGGCGTCCGTGGAGGCGAAGGCGTCCAGGACGAACCCGGCGAGCCGTGGGGAGAAGACCGCGTCGCCCTCCTGGACCCGGAAGATCGAGTCGACCAGGTCGGTGCCGGTGATCGTCTTGGTGACATAGCCGCGGGCACCGCCGCGGATCACGCCGATCACGTCCTCGGCCGCGTCCGACACGGACAGCGCGAGGAAGCGCACCGGCTGCTCGGCGTCCGCCATCAACGGGGCGCACCGGCGCAGCACTTCGACCCCGCCGCCGCCCGGCAGATGCACGTCGAGGAGGACCACCTCGGGCCGGGTCGCGGTGATCACGGAGACCGCCTGGTCGACGTCGGCGGCCTCACCGACCACCTGGACGCCGGTCTGCTCGGTCTGGCCGATCTCGGCCTGGACACCCGTACGGAACATCCGGTGGTCGTCGACGAGGACCACCCGCACGCGGCGGCCCGCCTTCTCCGCGCCCTCCGCCGGACCCTTCGCCTCGGTCGCGTCGCTCATGACGTGTTCTCCACCCTCTCCATCTCCAGCTCGACCTCCGTGCCGCCGCCCGGTACGGACCGCAGACGTGCCGTGCCGCCGTGGCGCTCCATCCGGCCGATGATCGATTCTCTGACACCCATGCGGTCGGCGGGTATCGCGTCGGGATCGAACCCGGGTCCGCGGTCGCGGACGGACACGAACACCGTTCTTCCCTCGACTTCGGCGTAGACCTGGACGGCACCGCCCTCGCCACCGTACTTGGCGGCGTTGACCATCGCCTCGCGCGCGGCCTGCATCTGTGCGCCGGTCCGTTCGTCCAGCGGGCAGTCCCCGACCACCACGACCTCGATGGGGACGCCGTGCTTGTCCTCGACCTCGGCGGCGCTGCGGCGGACCGCGTCGGCGAGGGTGGTGGGTTCGTCGGCCTCGTCCTTGCCGGTGCCCTCCGGTTTGTAGAGCCAGGTGCGCAGGTCGCGCTCCTGGGCGCGGGCGAGACGGCGCACCTCGCCCGCGTTCTCCGCGTTGCGCTGGATCAGGGTGAGCGTGTGCAGCACGGAGTCGTGGACGTGGGCGGCGACCTCGGCCCGCTCCTGGGCGCGGATGCGCATCAGCCGCTCCTCGGAGAGGTCCTGGGTCATCCGCACCAGATACGGTCCGGCGAGCAGGGTGATGCCGACGACCACGGCGAGCGCGGCCTGGAGCACCGCGCCGATGTGCGCGGCGGAGCCCTGCATCAGGAAGACGCCCGTGACGCCCGCGGTGACGAGGAGGACGCCGAAACCCGCCCGCAGCAGGCTCAGTGTCCGCCGCCGGCTGCCGACCTCGACCCAGCGGGCCCGGCGGGCGTTGTCCGCCTGGCGCCAGACGAGGGCGACACCGGCGGCGACCAGGACCACGGGCAGGAGATAGGCCTTGGCACCGTTGGTCAGGTTGACGCTGCCCACGAACACCAGGGACACGACGACCATGAGCAGCAGGGCGACGATCTGGCCCCGGTCCGGTCTGCGGGCGACGAGGCGGCGGCGGCCGTCCGCCGAGGTCTCGGTGGCCACCAGGGAGGGCGGCTTCTGACCGCCCACCCCGCCCACGCCGAGCGGCACGAAGAACCAGAACGCCGCGTACAGCAGTGCGCCGAGGCCGTTGGCCATGAACAGGCCGACGAAGACGAGCCGGACCCACACGACGGGCAGGCCGAGATGCCCGGCGAGGCCCCGCGCCACTCCGCCGAGCCAGCGGCCGTCGCTGCTGCGGTAGAGCTTGCGCGGCGGCCGCGGGCCGTCGAGGGGCACTGCTGCGGCTTCCGGCATGCCATCGATGTTCACACGCCCGCAGGTGCGAAGCATCAGGGTCGACCCCCGAGACTCCCCTGATCTTCGGATTTCCCCGTGGCGACGCACGTTTCCCATGGCTCCGGGACCTTTCGAACGTTTCCCGGTCCGGTCTCGGGGCGGATTTCAGGGTTCGGCCAGGGTCATCCCGACTGCCGCCGGGGCGGCACGGCCGTCACCATGGACTCATGACTGATCACGAGCACGCCGCGACGGGTCCGGGACCCGGCCCCGGCCCGCGGCCCGCCCCGGGCTCCGGACCGCCGGATGCCGCGCCCGCCGCGACGGACACCACGGCGCCGGGAGCCGACGTCGGTGCGTCGACGCGGAC
Organism: Streptomyces sp. NPDC006655; assembly: GCF_040703965.1. Taxonomy (NCBI): domain Bacteria; kingdom Bacillati; phylum Actinomycetota; class Actinomycetes; order Kitasatosporales; family Streptomycetaceae; genus Streptomyces; species Streptomyces sp. NPDC006655. Next base: position 33,777 of record NZ_JBEYJU010000051.1, read on the forward strand.
CGTCGACGAGGCGCTCCCCCGGTTCCGGCGGGACCGCGGGCACAAAATGATCGCGGGCGTGTGCGCGGGGCTCGGGCGCCACACCGACCTGGACCCGGTGATCTTCCGCATCACCCTGGCCGTCCTGGCGGCGACCGGCGGCGTCGGCCTCCTCTTCTACGGCTTCGCCTGGCTCTTCGTGCCGTACGAGGACGACGAGGAGAACGAGGTCCGCAAGCTGCTGACCGGCCGGGTCGACGGGCAGGCCCTGGCGGCCGTGCTGTTCGCCCTGGTCGGCTGCGGAGTGCTGCTGACGATGATCAGGAACGGCGGGGTGCTGGCCTTCGCGGTCGTCCTGTCCGTACTCCTCGCGGGCGCCGGGTACTGGTCACGGCGCCGGGGCGCCCCCGACCCCGATCCGCTGTCCGCCCAGGCGGTCGCCGACGCCCCGCCCGAGGCCCAGGCCCCGCCGATCCCCGTCTCCTTTCCCTCATGGTGGCGCGACCCGATCGTCAAGGACGGCACCCATGTCGGAGGCACCGGCTACCTGTGGGGGCCGGCCGACGTGCGCGGCCCCGACGCCCCGGGGTTCGACTTCCGGCTCGGCACCCCATGGATCCACGGCCAGGACGTCTCCGCCCGGCGCGGCACGCCCCCAGGACCGCGCGCACCACGCGGACCGCACTGGATCAGCGGCTGGATCTTCCTGCTCGCGCTGCTGGTGGGCGTCCTGGGCACGAGCCTGACGTGGGGCACGCACCCGTTGGGCACCAGCCTCCAGACGGGTCTGGCCGGTGCGCTGATCGTCTTCGGACTGGGCACGGCACTCAGCTCCTTCCTGGGACGCACGGGAGCGGGCTCGCTGTTCCTGGCGCTCCTCACGGCGGCGCTGCTCGCGGGGGCGACCGCCATGCCGTCCGACATCAGCACGCACTGGACACGCGTCTCGTGGACCCCGGCCACGGCGGCACAGGTGGCCCCGGCGTACGACCTGGGGACCGGCGTCGGCACCCTGGACCTGCGGCACATACGCGTGGCCGACGGACGGACGGTGTCGACGTCGGCCGAGGTGGGCGCGGGCCGGCTGAGGATCGTCGTGCCGGCGGACGTGACGGTGCGGATGAGCATCGACGTGGGGGTGGGCGACATCCAGTTGCCCGGTGACGACAAGAAGGACGTGGATGTGGAGCCGGGCAGGCACAAGGACGTGACCCTGCCGCCGGTGAGCGGCGCGAAGCAGGCGGGCACGCTGGACCTGGACCTCCAGGTCGGCGCCGGACAGGTGGAGGTGACCCGTGCTGCGGCATGAGTTCCAGCCGGGGCGGCTGATCGTCGGTGTCTTCCTGACGGCCGCGGGGATCGCCTACGCCGGTGACGCGGGGGGCCTGTGGGAGACCGAGTGGTTCGCGGTCATCCCCATCATGGTGGCCGGCCTCTTCCTGGCGGCGGTGACGGCGTCCATGACCCGGGCGATACGCAAACGCCGCCGCCCGGGCGCTCGACCGGACGGGACGTCATAGCGCCGCGGCACCGAGCCCGGACGGCTCAGTGGCCCAGTCCCCCGGATCGCTGCCGTCGCCGGGCTCGGAGCATCGCGTCCAGGGAGAGGTAGGGGGCACCGGCGAGGACCAGGGGAAGCCAGGCCATCAGGTAGGCGAGGTCGTTGCCGTAGTAGTAGGGGGAGTTGGCCCAGCTCACGGTCAGCCAGAGGCTGAGCGAGATCAGCGCGCCGCCGAGGGCGGCGAGGCGGGCCAGCAGGCCGAAGAGGGTGCCGAGGCCGACGGCCACCTCTCCGATGGCGATCGCGGTGCCGAAGCCGACCGGGTTCTTCAGAGCCAGGTCGACCAGGGCCGGGATGGCCGCGGTGTCACGGACGGCGCGCATGGTGTCGCCGATGGAGCCGGAGCCGCCCGACTTCAGGAAGGCACTGTCGGTCAGTTTGTTCAGCCCGGCGTAGACGAAGGTGACGCCGAGGAAGATCCGCAGGGGAAGGAGGGCATATCGGGTGGCGACGTCCCGCAGGCCGCGGTCACCGTCGAGATAGGAGGAGTGCGTGTCCGTACGAATGCTGTGAGTCATCGCCAGTAGCCGCCTCTCGCCGCTGTGCCCAGGCCCTCACCAGACCATACGTACGACATCGGCGCCCGGCTCAATCCTTCTCCGGACGTTTTTCCGATTTTCGGCTGGTCTCCGTCACCCAGGACAGGGGGAAAGGTGGGCAAGACGGGTCAGAGGTGAGGGTGCCCGCCGATCCGCTCCGCTCGTCCTCAGTCTGCCACCTCGACCACGCACCGGTTCGTGGCCACTCCGGCCGCCGTGACCACCTGGACCTCCACCGATCCCGGCTCCACCTCGGCGGGTACGGGGACGGTCAGGACGTCGTCCGCGGGGTTGCTGAAGCCGCCGGTGACGGGGACCAGGGGGACGTGGACGTTGACGGCGCCGATGCGGACGACCATGCGGGAGAGGCGGTCGGCCGTCTGGGCGCCGGGCGGCACGAAGCCGGTGCCGCGGATCTCGATGTCGTCTCCGGTGCGGATCGGGCCGTCCAGGTCACCGGCCTCGCGGGCGCGGACGACGGAGAGGATCACCGGGCGGCCGCCCTCGGCGTACTTGCCGGCCAGGTAGGTCGCGGCGGAGATCAGTACCACCGCCGCGAGGCCCCAGGGCAGGTCGGGGAGCTGGTCGGGACGGCGGGCGAGACGTACGGCGGCGAAGACCAGGGCGACGACGCTGATCACGACGTACTGGATGTCGGCGAAGGTCCCCCGGCCCGCGTCGTCGGTCAGCAGGTCGGCGGCGCGGGGGCGGTGGGCGCGGACCTTCTGCAGGCGCTGGCCGAGGATCCGCAGCCCCACCACCCGGCGCACCAGGACGGCGATGCCGCTGACCGCGGCGAGGACGGTCACCACGCCGGCGCCACGGGCCAGGTCGAGGCCGGAGACGAGGGCGTCGCGTTCGGCGGGAGAGGAGGCGGCGGCCAGGCGGCCGGCCAGGACGAGGACGGCGTAGGCGACGAGCAGGACCCAGGAGGCGGCGACGGTGCGGGAGGTGGACATGCGGTTGTCCTCGCCGATGACGGGGGCGAGCACCCCGCCGCGCGCCCGGTGGAACCAGGAGGCGGCGCTGACGGCGAGGGCCACGGTCACGGCGGCGAGCAGCCCTGCGGTCCGGGCGCTGGTCCAGCCCGCGCCGATCGCGGTGAGGGCCTGGACGAGGAGCAGTACCAGGACGGCGCCCCACACGGTGGCCACGGTGCGCAGCCAGAGGCGGGCGAGCCAGGCCTCGCCCTCGGCCCGGCCGCGGTCGGCGACGACCTCGGCGGACTGGGTCAGTTCCTCCGAGACCCATTGGCGGGAGGCGGAGACCGAGTGGGCCACCGCCGCCGGCAGCCCCTGGCCGGCCGCGAACTCGTCGCGTTTGAGGAGGAACTCGGCGACCGCCCGCCGGTGCCCCTCGCGGGCCCCGTGCGGGCAGTCCCCGCACGCGCAGCCGCCCGTGTGGACACCCGGACCGGTGCCCTGCCTCGCCTCCTGCACCGCCACGCCCGACGCCTGCCTTCCCCACGCCCGGGGCACGGCGCGCAGGGCCCTCCCCGGGGCCGGGCGACGCCGTGCAACTCCCTTGTGTCGAGAGCGAATTGTGCCCTACCTCAGGGCGTTTTCGGTCAGTGGGCTGGTCACGACGAGTGAAGGTACGGAAGACACGTTGACCCGGCTGCCAGAATTCCCCCATGGCCGAGATCATCCAGCGGGACGGGACCTGGGCCTTCGACGGCAGCACGATCCGGATCACGCCGGGACGCCACCGCTCCGTACCGCTGTTCCGGCAGACCTACGGGGAGATCGCCGTACCCCTGGAGGCGGTGTCCGCGGTGGTGTACGAGCCGGAGCGCAGGCGGGGGCGGCTGAGGATGCGGCTGCGCGAGGGCGCGGACCCGTTGTTGCAGGCGACCGGCGGGCGGCTGCCGGAGGCCGCGGATCCGTACCGGCTGACGGTGGACGGGGACCGGTCCGGGATGGCCGAGTACGTCGTGGCGGAGATCCGGCAGTCGCTGCTGCTGGACCAGGTCCCCACGGAGCCGACGAAGGGGTATCTGCTGCCGGGGCCGCCGGTGCCGGTGTCGGTGCGGTCCTCGGACGGGACGGTGTCCTTCGACGGTACGCAGGTCCGGGTCGACTGGGCGGACACCTCGGACCGGGTGAAGCGGGCGACCGGGCCGCGGATCATCGGCATGGGCGACCTGGTGCGGGTGGAGTGGCTGCCCAACACCGGTTACGAGGACGGTTGCCTGCGGTTCGTGACCCGGGAGACGGCGTTCTCGAAGCTGCCGGCGGAGCGCGACCCGTACGCGCTCGACCTGTGGGGCAGTGTCCGCCGCGATCTGCTGACGGCGCTGGTCGCGGCGGCGGTCACGGCCCGGCTGCCGCATCCGTCGACCCGGCCCGGCGCGGCGTGCGCCGACCGGGACCGGCCGCCGGTGGCCGCGCCGCGCAGGCCGGCCGACCACCACGACCTGCTGCTGCGCCGGCTGCGGGAGCTGGGCGAGCTGCACCGGGACGGGGTGCTCACGGACGAGGAGTTCGTGCTGACGAAGGCGGCGGTGCTGAGGGGGTTCTGAGCGGGTCAGGTGAGCAGGTCCGGTTCGCTGCGGCTGATGTCCTGCCACAGGGGCTGGTAGTTGATCCAGGCCACCAGGTCGCCGCCGAGTTGTTCGCGGGTGGCGGCGGCGAGCTTGTGGTCGATGAGCAGCGGGCGGCCGGCCGCCTTCGCGGTCAGCTGGACCTGCGCGGAGCGTTCCATGGACAGGAACCACCAGGCGGCCGCGTCCACCGAGTCGCCGACGGTCAGCAGGCCGTGGTTGCGCAGCACCAGCGCCTTGTGCGAGCCGAGGACGGCGGCGATCCGGCGGCCCTCCTCGGCGTCGACGGCGACCCCGGTGTAGGCGTCGTAGAGGGCGTGGTCCTCGTAGAAGGCGCAGCTCTCCTGGCTGATGGGGTCGAGCAGGTCGCCGAGGGCGGACAGGGCGCGGCCGTGCACGGAGTGGCAGTGGGCGACGGCGACGACGTCCGGGCGGGCCGCGTGCACCTGGGCGTGGACGGTGAAGGCGGCCTGGTTGACGTGGTAGCGACCCTCGATGACCTGGCCGTCCTGGTTGGCCAGGACCAGGTCACTGACGGTGACGTGCCGGAACGGCATGCCGAAGGGGTTGACCCAGAAGCAGTTCGAGTACTCGGGATCGCGGGCGGTGATGTGCCCGGACACCCCGTCCTCGAACCCGGCCCGGCCGAAGATCCGCAGCGCGCCCGCGAGCCGCTCCTTGCGGTGCCGGCGCTCGTCGTCGAGCGAGTCGTGCATCGGCGGCATCGCGAACCGGAGCTGATCGGTGGGCAGCGGCAGGGGCGGGGTCGGCCCGTGCATAGGTCCTCCAGCACTGGGTGTGTCTTACGGGCGGAAGTTACCGCCGGTCAGTGCAGGAAAACAGAGCTGTTCCGTAAAGATGACGCACGCGAGCAATACACGACAGAAGATGTCGGGTATCACCAGGAGACTGGCACTCATGACGCGTACGAACTGGGCGGCCTTCGCCGCCGCCGCGCCCGAGCTGGCGCGCACCGCACAGGAGCGCTTCGCCCCCTATCGCCACCACGTCCTCGCCACCCTCCGCAAGGACGGCTCCCCCCGCACGTCGGGCCTGGAGGTGCAGTTCCTGGACGGGGAACTCCGGTTCGGCATGATGCCGGACTCGGTGAAGGCGCTGGACCTGTTGCGGGACCCGAGGTTCGCGCTCCAGGCCAACCCCGGGGAGGGCACCGCGATGGGCGGCACCGGGGACGTACGGATCAGCGGCCGGGCGTACGAGGTGACGGACCCGGCGGTGAAGGGGCCGTACGCGGAAGAGGTGAAACCGCCCGAGGGGCCGTTCCACCTCTTCCGTACCGAGCTGACGGAGGTCGTCCGGACCTACGTCGAGGACCCGTACCTGGTCGTCGAGACCTGGCGGCCGGACGGGCCGGTGCGCACGGTCAAGCGCACCTGAGCCCCGGGAAGCCCCGCGGGAGCGGGGCCTACTCCCACTCGATGGTGCCCGGCGGCTTCGAGGTGACGTCGAGGACGACGCGGTTGACGTCACGGACCTCGTTGGTGATCCGGGTGGAGATCTTCGCGAGGACGTCGTACGGCAGGCGCGACCAGTCGGCCGTCATGGCGTCCTCGGAGGAGACCGGGCGCAGCACGATCGGGTGGCCGTAGGTGCGGCCGTCGCCCTGGACGCCGACGCTGCGGACGTCCGCGAGCAGGACCACCGGGCACTGCCAGATGGAGCGGTCGAGGCCGGCGGCGGTGAGCTCCTCGCGGGCGATCGCGTCGGCGTCGCGCAGGAGGTCCAGGCGCTCCTTCGTGACCTCGCCGACGATCCGGATGCCGAGGCCGGGGCCGGGGAACGGCTGGCGCTGGACGATCTCCTCCGGCAGGCCCAGCTCCTGGCCGACCATCCGGACCTCGTCCTTGAAGAGCTTGCGGAGCGGCTCGATCAGCTTGAACTCGAGGTCTTCCGGCAGGCCGCCGACGTTGTGGTGCGACTTGATGTTCGCGGTGCCGGTGCCGCCGCCGGACTCCACGACGTCCGGGTAGAGGGTGCCCTGGACCAGGAACTCCACGGCCGGACCCGCGTCCGCGATGATCTCGGCCTGGGCCTGCTCGAAGACCCGGATGAACTCGCGGCCGATGATCTTCCGCTTCTGCTCCGGGTCGGAGACCCCGGCCAGCGCCTCGAGGAAGCGCGCCTCGGCGTCGACCACGACCAGCTTGACGCCGGTCGCGGCCACGAAGTCCTTCTCGACCTGCTCGGTCTCGCCCTTGCGCATCAGACCGTGGTCGACGTACACGCAGGTCAGCTGGTCGCCGATGGCGCGGGCGACGAGGGCGGCGGCCACGGCGGAGTCGACGCCGCCGGACAGCCCGCAGATCGCGCGCTTGTCGCCGACCTGCTCGCGGATCGCCGCGACCTGCTCCTCGATGACGTTCCCCGTGGTCCACGAGGGGGTGAGCCCCGCGCCGCGGTACAGGAAGTGCTCCAGGACCTGCTGGCCGTGCGTGGAGTGCATGACCTCGGGGTGGTACTGGACGCCGTAGAGCTTCTTCTCGTCGTTCTCGAAGGCGGCGACCGGGACCACGTCGGTGGACGCGGTGACGGCAAAGCCCTCGGGGGCGGCGGAGCAGGCGTCGCCGTGCGACATCCACACGTGCTGCTCGGCGGGGGTGCCCTCGAACAGGGTGGAGGCCGACTTGGAGACGTGCAGGTCGGTACGGCCGTACTCACGGGCGCCGGTGTTGTCGACGGTGCCGCCGAGGACCTGGGCCATCAGCTGGAAGCCGTAGCACATGCCGAAGACGGGGACGCCGGCCTCGAAGAGCTCGCGGTCCAGGCGGGGGGCGCCCTCCTCGTACACGGACGAGGGGCCGCCGGAGAGGATGATCGCCGCCGGGTTCTTGGCGAGCATCTCGGCGACCGGCATGGTGCTGGGCACGATCTCGCTGTAGACCCGGGCCTCGCGGACGCGACGGGCGATGAGCTGGGCGTACTGCGCACCGAAGTCGACGACCAGGACGGTGTCGGGAGCGGCGGCAGCGGGAGTCGCTGATGACACGGGGTGCCTTCCGGCGGTCTGGGCGGGGGTCTGTGCCATCGATTCTAACGGGGCACGGTGGGACGGCTCCCGGATCGGGGTTGTGTGGCATACTCGCCCCCATGCTCACCCAGACGACCTTCCTGTTTACCTATGGCGACCGGCCCACCGGCTGCCATGGTCGTGCTGCTTGAGCAACTGACAAGCGACTTCCCCAGGCGCCCCGGGCCGACAAGGTCCGGGGCGCCTGCTGTTTCTCCGGATCGTGCCGGCCGGGGCGCCCCCGCAGACGAGGAGCCCCGACATGACCGCCGCCGACACCACCGCCACCACCACCACCACGACCGCCACCGCTCTCGATGTGACCGGTGCCCGTACCTCGGAGGCCGCCGGTGTGATCAGCGGTGCGCGCGAGCGCATCGACGCGCTGGACGACCGGATCATCGGCCTGATCCAGGAACGGATGGCCGTCTCCGCCGTCGTCCAGGAGGCCCGGATCACCTCCGGCGGCCGGCGCGTGAACCTCTCCCGGGAGATGGAGATCCTCAGCCACTGGAGCGACGCTCTCGGCAAGCCCGGTACGGCCCTCGCGATGACGCTGCTGGAGCTGTGCCGTGGCCGTATTTGAACGGGCCGGAACTGAGTTCGGTGCGGCTCTCACCCGTACGGCGCGTGACCGGCATGCCGGCCGCCTCGTTGGTGGGGTGTCCGTGCCAGCCAGGGGCGGGCCCGAATAGAACCACGCGTGGCTCGCTGGGGCGATGAGACGTATGGAACGTGCCGTGCGTCGTGGGACCTCGCTCCAGTCAAGTGACCGGACGGCAGGGGACAGCAGCCCGGTCACCCAAAGACGGCCGGCTCCGGGGACGCCCGGGGCCGACCGGCGGAAAATTGCAAAAATGCACCAGGGCTGGGTCAAACGGTTGCGGAGGCCGCGGACATCCAGCACGATGCAGAGAAGGCCACCGAGACCTTCGCGGTTCCCAAGTCCCATTCCAGGCAAGGGAATTGCCGCGTGCCGGCCGTCCAGCCGAAGGTCGGGACCTGCCGTACGTCCCGCGTGCGCCGGGGCGCCGACCCGAGTACGGACGGTGGTACAGGGCACAGAGACCAGCGGCGCAACCCCCCGGCGCCGCTTCCAGGCACCGGCGCTGCCCTGACGTCGGTGCTGACCGAAGAAGGGCCCCGCGGCTCCGTCCCGCGGGGCCCTTCGCCCGTGTGCGGAGACGTGAGAACGACCGCCTCACCTCACGGCGAAGTGACGTGACGACCGTCACATAAGAATTTGGTGAATGTGGAGGCAACCATTCACAGGATTCACGGGTCACATCACCGGAACCAGCGGTCACATCCGCCCGCCGCATCTGAGTCAACGGGGTCCTTCATGAAGCTTCGTCGCGCCATGGCCGCAGCAGCCGCCACGGCTGCCCTCGCACCGCTCGCCCTGCTGTCCGCGCCGGCCGCGTTCGCGGAGGACACCGCGTCGCCGTCGGCTTCGGAGAGCGCGCCCAGCGAGATACCCAGCGACTCCGCGTCGCCCACCCCGTCCGACTCCGTCCCCCCGAGCGGGAGCGCGTCGCCGTCCGAGTCCGCGTCGCCGTCCGCCCCGCCCAGCGACAGCGCGAGCCCCAGCGCCTCGGCCTCGGCGTCCGCCTCGACCCAGCCCTCCGAGTCGGCCGAGCCCAGCGAGGACCCGTCCGACCCGGACGTGCCGTACTGCGAGGACCTCGACGAGGACTTCGGCAACGCCAAGGTGTCCGCCGACATCAAGGGCCTGCCCGGCAAGATCGTCGCGGGCGACGGCTTCCACGCCTTCAAGCTGACCGTGACGAACAAGTCGAAGGCCGACGTCGACGGCGTCGCCTTCTACGCCGAGATCGAGAACTACGAGCTGGACGAGTCGAAGTACCTCAGTCCGTACGTCGAGCTGGAGTTCAAGAACCCCGACAGCGGCACCTGGGACCGCATCGGCAGCGACGACTGGGCCGGCGACTACTTCTTCTACGTGGAGAAGCTGAAGTCGGGCGCGAGCAAGTCGGTCGACCTGCGCGTCGCCGTCGACGCCAAGGCGCCCGCCGGTGACGCCTACTCCTTCGGCTCCGGTGCCTACCTCGACAAGGTCGACGGCCAGGACTGCATCGCCGAGGGCTGGGCGCAGTACGACTTCACGGTCCTCAAGGCCGGCTCGTCCAACCCCGACCCGGGCACCGCCAAGCCGGGCGACGACGGCGGCAAGGACTCCGTGAAGAAGCCGCAGGGCAACGTCGCCGACCTGCCGACCGGCAACCTCGCGGAGACCGGCTCCAGCTCGGCGCTCCCGGTCATCGGCCTGGTCGGCGGGGCCGCCGTGGTGGCCGGCGCGGCCGCGGTGTTCGTGGTGCGGCGCCGCAAGGCGGGCGCCGACGCGTAGGCAAGGTCGCGTGACCGCCGCGGCGCGGCGGTCACGCACCGATGAAGAGGGACCTGGGCTCGGAGGGGGGCTCAGGTCCCTTTTCGCTGCACGGCCGCTCCTCTTCAGGACGGCTGCTTGTTCGGGACGGCTACTTCTTCGGGGGGACGGCCGGGATGCCGAGGAACGGCAGGCGCAGGGCACCGAACGCCCCGGCCGGGACCGCCGGTTCGCGCGGCTCCACCGGGCGCAGGCGCCGGTACGCCTCGCCCTGCCGCGGACGCGGGTCCGGCTCGCCCTTGTTGGGCCAGTACGACATCGCGCGCTCGGCCTGCGCCGTGATGGTGAGGGACGGGTTCACCCCCAGGTTCGCGGAGACGGCGGCGCCGTCCACGACCGAGATGCCCGGGTGGCCGTACAGCCGGTGGTACGGGTCGATGACCCCGGTCTCGCGGGAGTCGCCGATCGGGCAGCCGCCGAGGAAGTGGGCGGTGAGCGGGGTGCCCATCAGCTCGCCGACGTTGCTGCCGGGGAAGCCGTTGATCTCGGCGGCCAGCACGGTGGCCGCCTCCGAAGCGGCCCTGATCTGCTTGGGGTTGGGTGCGCCGTGGCCCTGCCGGGCGGTGAGCAGGCCCTTGCCGACGCCGTCCGGTTTCAGGTACGTCGTCAGGGAGTTGTCCAGCGACTGCATGACCAGGCCGATGATGGTCCGCTCCGACCAGCGCCGGTTGGAGAGCGAGCGCAGCACGAGGAGCGGGTGGCGGGCCGCGTTCGCCAGCCAGCCGAGGACCCGGGAGGTGCCCTCCGCGTAGGGCACCTGGAGGATCGACAGGCCGCCCATCGCGTTCGACCCCTTGCCGTACCGGACCGGCTCGATGTGCGTGTTCTCGTCCGGGTGGATCGAGGACGTGATCGCGACGCCCTTGGTGAAGTCGGCCCTCGGGACGCCGTGCGCCCTGCGGTAACGGCGGTCGTCGGTCTGGGCGCCCACCAGGGCCTCGGAGTTGGTGCGGGTGAGGTCGCCCAGCCGGTCCGAGAGGTACGGGAGCCGGCCGCCCGCCTTCATCCGGTGCAGGAGGGTCTGGGTGCCGTACGTGCCGGCGGCGACGACCACCCGGCGCGCCTTGAAGACCCGGCCCTTCGCCTTCCTCCGGTCGTCCGTGGGGAGGGTCGCGACCGCGTAGCCGCCCTGCGAGTCGTCGGTGACGGAGACGACGGTGGTCATCGGGTGGACGATCGCGCCGGCCTGCTCGGCGAGGTGCAGGTAGTTCTCGTTGAGGGTGTTCTTCGCGCCGTGCCGGCAGCCGGTCATGCACTCGCCGCACTCGGTGCAGGCGTTGCGGGCGGGACCGGCGCCGCCGAAGTAGGGGTCGGCGACCTGGTCGCCGGGTGCCGCCTTGGCCTCGCCGTCGGCGTCCTTGCCGTCGCCGAAGAAGACGCCGACCGGGGCGAGGTGGAAGGTGTCGCCGACGCCGAGTCTCTCCGCGGCCGCCTTCAGGTGGACGTCGGAGGGGGTCATCGTCGGGTTGAGCCGGACGCCGAGCATGCGCTGGGCCTGGTCGTAGTAGGGCGCCAGCTCCTCCTGCCAGTCCGTGATGTCACGCCACTGGGGGTCGTCGAAGAAGGGCTTCGGCGGGACGTAGAGGGTGTTGGCGTAGTTGAGGGAGCCGCCGCCGACGCCTGCGCCGGCCAGGACCATGACGTTGCCGAGGAGGTGGATGCGCTGGATGCCGTAGCAGCCGAGCCGGGGGGCCCAGAGGTAGTTCCTGAGGTCCCAGGAGTTCTTGGGGAGGGTGTCGCGGGTGAAGCGGCGGCCCGCCTCCAGGACGCCGACTCGGTAACCCTTCTCTGTGAGGCGCAGGGCGGTCACGGAGCCGCCAAATCCCGAACCGACGACTATGACGTCGTAGTCGTAGGCATCCTGGGGCACGATTTCTCCTCTTCGAGCGTACGTGCGGGTAGTACGTGGTTGCTCGCGCAGTTCCTCCCCCCAGCCTTCGGCCGGGGGTACCCCCAGCGCCCCTTCGGGACGCGTCTCAGCGCAGCCTCAGTGCCTTCATCACCTTCAGACTCGTGCTCATGAACTGGGCGTACTTCTCGTCGTCCATCCCCAGCGAGGGCGCCATCGGGAGCAGGCGCTGCTGGGCGACCGTCTGCGCCTCCGTGTACTTGAGGATGCCCTCCGAGCCGTGGCGGCGGCCCAGGCCCGAGTCCTTCATGCCGCCCATCGGGGACTGGACGCTGCCGTAGGCGGGGGCGTAGCCGTCGTTGACGTTCACCGTGCCGGTGCGCAGGCGGGCGGCGACGGCGCGGCCGCGGCTGCCGTTCTTCGTCCAGACGGAGGAGTTGAGGCCGTACGGGGTGCCGTTGGCGTGTTCGACGGCTTCGTCGTCCGTCCTGAAACGGTAGATCGAGACGACCGGGCCGAAGGTCTCCTCCGTGCAGACGGCCATCGCGTCCTCGACGCCGTCGAGGATGGTGGGCTCGTAGAAGTAGGGGCCGATGTCGGGGCGCGCGGTGCCGCCGGCGACGACGGTGGCGCCCTTCTCGACGGCCTCCGCCACGTGCCGGGTGACCGTCTCCAGCTGCCGTTCGCCGACCAGGGAGCCCATGTCGGCGCCGTAGGCGAGGGAGCGGCCGAGCCGCATGGCCCGGGTGCGGGCGGCGAAGCGCTCGACGAACGCGTCGGCGATCGACTCGTGGACGTACAGCCGCTCGATGGAGATGCAGAGCTGGCCGGCCGAGGAGAAGCAGGCCCGGACCGCGCCGGCGGCCGCCTTCTCGACGTCGGCGTCGTCCAGGACCAGCATCGCGTTCTTGCCGCCGAGTTCGAGGGAGACGCCGACCAGGCGGGCGGCGGCGCCCTGGGCGACCTCGCGGCCGGTGCGGGTGGAGCCGGTGAAGGAGACGTAGTCGGCGTGCCGGACGACCTCGGGTCCGACGACCGGGCCCTCGCCGAGCACGACCTGGAAGACGTCCGCGGGCAGGCCGGCCTCGATGAGCAGGTCACGCGCCCACAGGGCGGTCAGGCAGGTCTCGGTGTCCGGCTTCATGACGACCGCGTTGCCCGCGACGAAGGCGGGCAGGGCGTCGCCCACGGAGAGTTCGAGGGGGTAGTTCCAGGGGGCGATCTGGCCGACGACACCGCGCGGGTGGCGCAGTTCGGTGACCTTGGTGAGGGTCGGCATGGCGCCGGCGTGCCGCTTGGGCCGGAGGTAGGAGGGGGCCTTGCGGCCGTAGTGGCGGGCGGCGACGGCGACGGCCTGCACCTCCTCGTGGGCGTGCAGACGGGCCTTGCCGGTCTCCAGCTGGATGAGGTCGAGGACCTCGGCCTGCCGCTGGAGGACCAGGTCGTGGAAGCGGAGCAGCACGGCGGCACGCTGCCGTACCGGCACCTTCGCCCACACGGCCTGGGCGGCGCGGGCCGCTTCATAGGCCTTCGCCACGTCCTCGGGGGTGGACTCGGGCAGGTCGGCCAGCTTCTCGCCGGTGAAGGGCGTGTGGTTGGCCGTGCGTCCGGAGCCGACGACGCCCTTGGTGAGCTGGGCGACCAACTCGGGCGTGACCACGTCGGCGGCCGTTCTGACCCCTTCGGGGGCGGGAGCGAGGGGGTTCGTGCCGGTGGGGGCCGGTGCGTGCGCCGGGGCCTGCGAGTCCGTCATGTGCCGCAGGGTATGCGGCGGCGGGGGCCTTTGGGTACCCGTGGGTAACCGGGTTTCCCAGGACCACCCACGCTGCCAGTGACCACTGGCAGCGAATGCGCTGATCAGGAGGTGGGGCGGGGACGATCAGCGCGCTCCGGTTTTTTGGCGAGGAGCAGGCCGAGGGCGGCGAGGGGGGTGAGGCGGCGGGGTTCGGCGGTCTCGGGGTCCGGCGCGGCCGGGGGCGCCGGGGCGGGGTCCGGGGCCGGTGCGGGCGCCGCCGGGGACTCGGTGACCCACTGCGGGAGGTCCACTCCGGCGGCCCGGGCCAGCACCTCGGCGGCGTCCGCGGCCGCCGGGCGGGCCTCGGGGGCCGGCGCGAGGAGTCGGTCGAGCAGCGCCCCGAGGGCGCCGTCCGCACCGTCCGCGCCGCCCACGGCGGCACGGAGCAACGCGCCCAGGGACCACAGGTCGGAGGCCGGCCCGGCGGCCCCGCGCTCCTCGCCGTACTCGGGGGCGACGAAGCCGCCGAGCTCCTGCCCCGATCCGGTGCCGAAGTCGGTGACGACGACACGCTCGCCGTCCGCCGCGAGGAGCACGTTGGACGGCTTGAGGTCCCGGTGCACGATCCCGACGCAGTGGGCGGCGTGCAGCGCGCCGAGCACGGCGAGCCCGATGCGGGCGGCCTCGGCGACCGGCAGCGGCCCGTCGGCGGCCAGCACCTGGTCGAGGGACCGCCCTGCCACCAACTCCATGACCGTCCAAGGGACTTCGCCGTCGAGGAGTACGTCGTGAAGGGCCACGGCGGCCGGATGGTCGACGCGGGCGGCGGCGCGGGCCTCGTGCAGCAGACGGTGGGCGGCGCGCTGCCGTTCCTCGTCGTCCGCGCCGCCGGGCAGCCGGAGCTCCTTGACGGCGACGTCCCGCCCGTCCTGCTCGTCACGGGCGCGCCACACGGTGCCGGCCGGCCCGGAGCCGATGGGCCCGGCGAGCCGGTAACGCCCGCCGATCAGACGTCCCTCGACCGGCTGTTCGCCGTCTTCGCTCATGTCACATGAGTACCTTGCGCACCATGCCCTTGTCGAAGCGGCGCGGTCAGCGGGCCGTGCGCCGACGCGGGCGCCGCCACCACCGGACGACGCGCCCCGACCCGCGCCGCGACCGGCCGGTAAAGTCCCATGAATGCCGAGAGTCAAGGTCAGCGTCATCGTTCCCACCTACAACACCGGGAAGTACGTCGACGAGTGCGCGCCGTCGCTGCTGGGGCAGAGCCTGCCCGCCGACGAGTACGAGGTCATCTACGTCGACGACGGCTCGACCGACGACACACCGGCCCGGCTGGAGCGGATCGCCGGCGAGCACCCGAACGTCCAGGTGCACACGCAGCCCAACTCCGGCTGGCCCGGCGCCCCGCGCAACCTCGGGATGCGGCACGCCAAGGGCGAGTACATCCAGTTCGTCGACCACGACGACACGCTCGGACCCGAGGCCCTGGAGCGGCTGTACGAGCACGCGAAACGCAACGACGCCGACGTCGTGCTCGGCAAGATGTCCAGCACCATGGTCCGGCCCCGCCGCCTGTTCCGGCACACGATCGACGCCTGCACCATCGAGAACGACGAGCTCATGCAGAGCATGTCGCCGCACAAGATGTTCCGGCGGGCCTTCGTCGAGGAGCACGGCCTGCGCTTCCCCGAAGGGCCCTGGATCCTCGAGGACCTGCTCTTCGTCAGCGCCGCCTACCTCAAGGCCGAGCGCATCTCCGTGCTCGCCGACTACCCCTGCTACTACTGGATGAAGCGGGACGACGGCGGCAACAACACCCAGCACCGTTTCAACCCGCGGCACGGCTTCTGGGACAACGCCCGCACCATCGTCCGCCAGATCAAGGACGGCACCCCGCCCTCCGACGACCTCGACGCCCTCCAGAACCGTCTCCTGCACCGCCTCTACCACGTCGAGGTCCTCTCCCGTACCCGCGAGCCGGAGATCCTCCGCGAGGACCCCGCCGAGCAGCGCCCGCGTTTCGAGGCGGCCCGCGAGCTGGCGGTGACGGAGTTCCCCGCGGCCGTCCGTGAGGGGCTGCCCGCGGTCTCCCGGCTCCGTGCCGACCTCCTCGAACGCGGCGACTTCGACGGAGCCGTCGCCCTCGCCGAGCGCGTCCGCCAGATCACGGCGCGTTGCGAGGTCGGGGCGCCCGCCTGGGAGGACGGCCGCCTCGTCGCCGACGTCACCCTCGGCCTCGTGCGCGGCGACGGCGAGCCCCTCGTCCTCGTCGAACGGGACGGGAAGCGGTGGCTCGACCCGGAGCTGCTGGCCGGGGTGCCGGGGGCCGAAGACGGCTGGGAGGTCCCCGATCCCTTCCGGCTGGCCTACGCAGAACTGGTGGTCAAGGACCGGGACCGGGAGGACTGGTGGTACCCCGAGGGCGAGCTGGAGGTGGGGCTCCGGCCGCTCGGCGACGGGCGCGGTCAGCTCGTCGCGGCCGGGCGGCTGCGCCTCGATCCCGAACGGCTCGCCGGTGGGCGGCCGTTGGAGCGCGGGGTGCACGACGTGTGGGCGTACGCGCAGCTGCTGGGCATCGACCGGATGGTCCGGGTGACGGGCGGGGGCGCGCCGGGGACCCCGGCCGCCGGTGCGGCGGTGACCGGCGGGCGGCTGGCGCTGCCGTACTGGACGGGGAGCGGTCAGCTGGCCCTGGACATCGACCAGCGGCAGCGGACGGTGGGGGCGGACACGGCTCAGGCGGCGGCGGCGAACCCGGCACGCGGGGAGGGTGCTTCGCTCGCGCTGCCCTACGTCGCGGCGGCGACCGGCGCTCCGGCCCGGGTCAAGGTCGGCGTGGGCACGGTGACGGTCCAGGCCGAGCTGGTCCCCGAGGCGGGGACGGCCCGGCTGCGGCTGCCGGCGCGCCTGCAACTGCCCGCCGGACGGCACCCGGTCACGTTCCCGAAGGCGTCGGCGCCGATCGCGTACGCGGTGGTCAGGGGTGGTGCGGTGCGGCGCCTGGAGGGTCCGGCGTACCGGCCCCACCCGACCCGCCGCCTCATGGACGTGGCGACGGACGGGATGCGGCGGGTACGGCGCGCCCCCTGAGCGATCCGGGCCCCTGCTCCGGGCCCCTGCTCCGGGCCCCTGCTCCGGGCCCCGCCCTCACCCCGCCGCGAACGTGTCCACCGCGACGTCGAAGTACTCCCGCGCCTCCCGCACCTTGCCGACCGGCGCCGACACCCACACGTCGTACAGCCGTCCGTTCTCCTCCCAGCAGAGGTCGTAGGTGTGCCGGGGGCCCTCGGTCGCGCTGAAGCCCTTCCAGGTGAACTCCCAGAACGCGGCCGGGTGTCCGGAGTGGGTGGTGTCGGTGACCCGGCCGTCGTGGTAGCCGGGGTTGGTGCTCGGCCCCTCGGCCGCCGCCCGCCGCATCACCGTCCCCGGTCCCCCGGTCACCGGCTCGGACACCTTGATGCCGAGCCGGAAGGTCTGCCCCGGCGACAGGTAGAAGACGCGCTCGCCCTGCGGATCGCGGGTGAAGCCCTCCGGCACGGCCAGCGAGAAGCCGGCCGGGTCCCGCGCGAAGCGGTAACCGGAGGGCGCGGTGCGGTTGCCGGAGGCGGAAGGGGTGGGGGTGGAGGTGGGGGAAGGTGCCCCCGACGGGGCGGGTGCGGCCGTCGACGGGTAGGAGGCGGAGACGGCCGTCGTCGCGCCGGGACCCGGCGTGCCGCCGTCCCCGCCGCCGTGGAACAGCAGCGTCGCCGCGGACACACCCGCCCCGGCCATCGCGGCGACCAGCAGGGCGGCCACCAGCAGCCCGCGCGTGGCGGAGGACTGCGGCGCGCCGCCCGGCACCGGCGGCCGTGGCACGTCCCGCTGGGTCGGCGTGTACGACGCCACGCCGGCGCTCCCGGTCGTGGCCGGTGCTGCCACGGCCCCCGTGTCCAGGTACTCGCGCAGCATCCGCTCGGCCTGTGCCGCCCCCAGCCGCCGCTCGGGATCCCGCTCCAGCAGCCCTCGTACGACGGGCAGCAGCGGCTCCGCCTGGGCCGGTGGCCGGATCTCGTCGGAGACCACGGCGTGCAGGATCCCGCCGAGCGAGTCGCGCCGGAACGGCGACTCGCCGCTGAGCGCCGCGCACAGCAGCGCCCCCAGCGACCACAGGTCGGAGGCCGGGCCGGACCGGGAGCCGGACATCCGCTCCGGCGCGGTGTACTCGGGCGAGCCGACGAAGGAACCGGTCTCGGTGAGCGTGGTGGCGCCCGACACCTGGGCGATGCCGAAGTCGGTGAGCACGACCCGCCCGGTGCCGGCCTCGACGAGCACGTTCGCCGGTTTGATGTCCCGGTGCAGCACTCCGGCCTCGTGCGCCGTGCGCAGCGCGCCGAGCAGGGCGACCCCGATCCGCGCGGCCTCGGCGACGTCCACCGGGCCGCCCCGGGAGATCCGGTCGGCGAGCGAACCGCCGTCGATCAGCTCCATGACGATGTACGGGCGGCCGCCGTCCTCCACCACGTCGTGGACGACGATGATGTGCGGGTGGTGCAGCTGCGCGACCGCCTGCGCCTCACGCAGGGTGCGGTCGCGGCGCAGCCGGGCCTCGTCGTCGGAGAGGGTGTCGTCGACGGTGAGCTCCTTGACGGCGACCTCCCGCCCCAGGAGCTGGTCGGTGGCCCGCCACACGACGCCCATGCCCCCGCGCCCGAGCCGCGCTCCCAGGCGATACCGCCCCGCGACCAGCCGTACGGCGTCGTCCCCCGGATTCACCATGAGCCCCATGATGCCGCACCGGACGCCCGGCTTCCGGACCGCGCCCGGCCAAGACGCCCGGCGGGGGCGCAGGGGCCGGGCGCCCGCGGGCTGTTCAGCCCGACGTCCCCGGATCCCAGGTCTGCAGCACCCACTTGAACTGCTTGCTCGCCGTCGCCCAGTCCTTGGCCGGCGACGACATGTAGATCGCGTACTCGACGCCGTCCCGCGAGTAGTACGTCTCCTCGATCGCGCGGCGCGGCCCCGGCACGTAGGGCGGATCCTTCTTCAGCGCGGTCCAGGTGTACTCCCACACCGCCCCGGGCCGGTCCCGGTACAGGTTCTTCTCCATGGTCACGCGGTGGTAGCCGACCAGCTTGTGCAGCTGCTGCTCCAGGTCCTCCTGGTGGGCGAGCGCGTCGGAGAAGTCGGGTGAGCCGTCGACGGCGATGCGCACGAAGTGCTTGCCGCCGTCGGGCGTGTAGTCGATCTGCTTGAGGTCGCCGTCGATGCCGTAGACGCTCCGCTTCCAGCCCTTGGGCAGGGAGAGGCTGAAGCCGAGCGGGTCGTGCTTGGTCACCCAGTCGGTGGGCACCGCGCCGTCCGGGGCCGAGGTGGCACCCGGCGAGGACGAACCGGACGTGGCCGGTGCGACGTTGCCGGAGTCGTCCTGGCGCTGTCCGGAGTCCCACTTCTGCAGCGCCACGGCCGCGCCGCCGCCGATCAGCGCGGCCAGGGCCACGACGAGCGCGAGCGTGCGCAGCCGATGCCGCCGGGGCTGCGCGGCGACCGGCACGGGCGCCCCGCCGACGGCCGTCGGCCCGTTCACGGAGCTGCCGCCGACGGGCGGCCGGACCTCGTACGAACCGCCGTACTGGCCGCCGCCGTACGAATCGCCCGGGGAGCCCCCGTGGGAACCGCCGTACGCGTCGCCCGGGAACCCGCCGTGCGCGCCGCTGGGCGACCCCCGGTGGGAGCCGCTCCCGTACCCGGTCTCCCGGGGACTTCCCTGGGCCACCTCCCACGCGCTGTCGTACGACGACGCCCCGGCCGTCCCCGTGGCCGGCCGGGTACCGCCACCGAGCTGTGACTGCGTCGGCACGTACGCCTGGGCCGCGCTGGGCCGCCGGCCCTCCGCCGCCTCGGCGAGCATCTGCTCGGCCTCTTCGGGGGTCGGCCGCTGGGCCGGTTCCTTGCGCAGCAGCGCGGTGATGACCGGCTCCAGCGGACCCGCCGCCCGCGGC
This sequence comes from Streptomyces sp. NPDC006655, assembly GCF_040703965.1. Classification (NCBI taxonomy): domain Bacteria; kingdom Bacillati; phylum Actinomycetota; class Actinomycetes; order Kitasatosporales; family Streptomycetaceae; genus Streptomyces; species Streptomyces sp. NPDC006655. The sequence goes on from NZ_JBEYJU010000051.1 coordinate 53,398, forward strand.
TCGGCGGCCTCGTCCTCGACGACCGCCTGCATGGTGGTCAGCGGCGAGGTGCGGCGGAACGGCGAGCGGCCCTCGACCGCCGTGTACAGCGTCGCGCCCAGCGCCCACAGGTCGGAGGACGGCCCGGGGTCGTGCCCGCGCACCCGCTCCGGCGCGAGGTAGTCGACGGAGCCGACGACCTCTCCGGTCCGGGTGATGGTCGTGTCGCCCTCGATCTGCGCGATGCCGAAGTCGGTGAGCAGGACCCGGCCGTCCCGGCCGAGCAGCACGTTGCCCGGCTTGACGTCCCGGTGCAGCACCCCGGCGCTGTGCGCGGCGCGCAGGGCGCGCAGCACCCACAGCCCGATCCGGGCGGCCTCCCGCGGCTCGATGCGCCCCTGCTCCTTGACCGCGTCGGCCAGCGAGTGGCCCTCGACCAACTCCATGACGATCCACGGCCGGCCGTCGTGTTCGAGTACGTCGTGGACGGTGACGACGGCGGAGTGGTTGATGCGCGCCGCGGCCCGGGCCTCCGCCCGGGTGCGGGCCAGCAGGACGGCCTGGTCGGCCTCGGAGACGTAGAGCGCAGCCGTCAACTCCTTGATGGCGACCGCCCGGTGCAGCACTTCGTCATGGGCGCGCCACACCCGGCCCATGCCGCCGCTGCCGATGGTGTCGGCGAGCCGGTAGCGGCCCGCGATGAGCAGGCCCTGCATCTGATTCACGTTGCCCCGCAATGCTCTTGTCAGGGCCAGACTAAGGACCGGCCTGCGGTCATGGAACCAGTGGGGTCCCACGGAGACAGCACTGTGACGGTTTTCGCCTTCCTTACGGGATGTGAACGAAATCCCCTCACCGTGGCGGGAACCGATCGCCTCGGGACGGCGTTCACGTCACTCAGCCCGTGTACCTGTACGACGACGAGGCCTGCTCGTACACCTTGGTGACCTCGTCCCGCTCGGACTCCGGACCGCGCACCTGCACGATGTGGTAGCGCCCGCCGATCAGGAAGACCATGTTGCGTACGAACAGGTCGCCCTGCCCGCTGTCCGTCCAGGTGAACTGGCCCTCGGCGGACACCTGCTGACCGACCGTGATGGTCCGCAGGCCGCCGGCCGTGGCCCAGCTGGAGTCCCGGTACGGCTGCAACTCCGGTTCCTTGTCCCGCTGGTACGCCATCGGGTCGCTGCCGTAGGTCGCCGCGCCGTCCCGGCCCGCCACCACGATCAGCTCGAACCTGCCCTGTGAGTAGATCACCTGGCCGGCGCTGTTCTTCGGGGTGCGGCTCCAGCCCTTGGCGACGGCGATCCGGAAGCCGTTCGGGTCGTTGCGCAGGGTGAAGCCGTCGCCCACGGAAGCGCCGTCCGTCGAGCCGGCGGTGGTCTGGGTCTGCGTGGCCGGAGTCGCCGTCGGGCTGCGGGTGGGGGACGCGCTGGAGCCGGGCGCCGTGCTGACCGTCCCCGCCGATCCCGTCCGGTCGCCGCCGTTGTCGTCCGTGGCGCCCTTCTTCGGCAGGAACAGCATCGCGTACGCGACCGCCGCGGCCAGCAGGAGCAGGACCAGCAACAGCAGCGTACGGCCCAGCCTGCGCGGGGACCTGGCCTCCTCCCGGGCCCGCTTGTGCCGGCCGTGGGTCGCCGGGAGCCCGGCCCTGCGCCTGCGCACCAGCTCACCGCGGCGCCGGACGATCGGCAGCCGCCGGGGGTCGGGCGGGGCGGCGACGACATGCGTACCGGCGTCCGGCTCGGGCGCGGAGCGCACCAGCGAGCGCAGCCAGCCGCGCAGCTCCTCGAAGTCCAGCCGCTCGGTGGGGTCCTGACGCAGCAGCGACTCCACGACCGGCCTGAGCGAACCGCACTCCTCCGCGAAGGCGGGCGGCTCCGAGCACACCAGTTGCACCAGTTCGGCGGTCGACTCCTCCGGGTACGGTGCGTGTCCCTGCACCGCCCGGAACAGCAGCGCGCCCAGCGCCCACAGGTCGGTGGCCGGTCCGATGGGCGCCGCCAGCTGCCAGTTCTCGTGCACGGGAACGGCCTGCTCCGGCGCCCAGCGCTCGGTCACCGGCCCCACCACGGTCATCCGCACCTGTCGGGCCCGCTCGGCGGCCAGCGCGGTCGCGGGACCCCGCCGGCCGGGCAAGGCGGCACCGGCCTCGTCCCAGCGGGGGGCGGAACCGGTCCCCTGCGCGGGTACGACGGCGGGCGGGCCGCCCTGAGCGCCGGGCAGTTCGAATCGGGGTCCGCCGGCGCCGGGAGCGGCGGGCGGCAGCGCGGACCGTTCCCGCCCGGGGGCAGCCGGAGCCGCTCCGGGTTGCGGGCGCGGTGCGGCGCCGTGCCAGGGCGCGGGCGCGCCGCGCACCCCGTACGGATCGGCGATCTGGCCACGCGGCACCCCACCGGCGGCCGGCTGCTCGGCACCCGCCCCCGGCACCTGCGCCCGCCCGTTGCCGTACGGCGACGGCACCACACCGCCGGCCTGCCCCGGGGCGTACCCGGGCTGTGCCGCCCCGTTGGCGTGTCCCTGGCCGTATGGCGGAGGTGTCGCGCCGCCGGACTGTCCCGGGATGTGGGGCGCGGGGGGCCGGGTGTCGCCCTCGGTGGGTGGCCGGGCGCCGGGCAGTGCGGCCCGGCCGCTCTGCTGGGCCTCCTGGACCCGGGCGGCGGCCCTGGCCCCCGCCTGGTACGCGGCGATCGCCCCGGCCCGGGCGGCCCGGATGTCCGCGCCGGTCTCCAGGGCGCGCCGCTCCACCGCGCCCGTACCGGTGCCGCCCGGCCCCTCGTCCGGTCCGGCCCCCGGCAACCCGCCGGCCGCCCGCGCCTGTATCGCGGCGCGCCGCGCCGCCTCGGGATCCGCCTCCGACGCGCCGGGCGCCGTCTGTGCGCCGCCCGTACCACCGAACGCACCACCACTGCTTCCCGTGCCCCCGACGGCAACGGCTCCCGAACCGCCGGAACCACCCGAACCGGGCAGAACGGGCGGCGGGACGGGCACGGGCGAACCGCCGAGCGTGCCCGGCGCCCCGGAACCTTCCGCCTGCCCGGGGCCCCGCGGTCCCCCGGGCCCCTCGCCGCCCTCCCCCTCGGGCAGCGGCACCGGGTCGTACCCGCTCAGCGCCTCCTCCGCGGCCCCGACCGCGAGGCCGGTCAGCATCACGCGGCCGTCGTCGCAGACGAGGACCGTGCGGGCGGTGATGTTGCGGTGCACCCAGCCGTGCGCGTGCAGGACCCGCAGCGCCATCAGCACGTCGGAGGCGACCTCGGCCGCCCGGTACGGCGTCAGCGGCTGCTCGGCCAGCAGCGCGGCCAGCGGCCGCGCGGCGACGAACTCGCTGACGATCCAGAGCGAACCGCCCTCGGCGAACACGTCGAAGACCTGGTCGAGGCGGGGGTGGTCGGGGATACGGGCAGCGGCCTGCGCGGCCTCCACGGCGCGCCGCACCGCCGGATCGCTGGGCCGGCGTGTCGCGGTCCTCGCCGACGGCGGCCGGCGCCCGCCACGGTCACGGGCTGTGAACCCGTCGGGCAGCCCCTCCGCGTCGAGCACCTCCGCCTCGACCACCTCCGGCAACGGCACCTGGCGGACGAGCACTTCCTGCCCGCTGTAGGTGTCGAAGGCCCGGGTCTCGGTGAGTTCGTACTCGTCGGAGGGGGGCAAGGGCAGGCGGTAGCGGTCGGCGAGCACCCGACCCGCATAGTCGTCCACGTTGCCTCCCCCGGCCGCCCGGTCGGTCAAATCCGTTCGTTGGGCGGGCCGTTCCGCATGCATACCTGCATGCGTACGGTCCGCAACCACTCACGATACGTGCCGGAGGCAATTCGTATTGTGGGGATGCGAATTTGTCACTTCGGCTCGAAGGACGCGGCGAGCGTCTTCCAGGTGGCCTCGCGCAGTTCGCTGCTCCAGTCGTCGGCCTTCGCGGTGTACATCAGCGCGTACCCCTGCGTGGAGCTGACGACGAACCCCCGGTCGATCGTGCGGTACTTGGTCCCGTCCTCGACGTAGGTGAACTCCCAGTCGGCCGCGTTCCAGCCCCGGTAGCTCACCGCCGCTATGCGGATCTTCTGGTATTCGGAGCGCACCATGTAACGCTCCTGGTTCCGCCAGTCGGCCACCGGGTCGTCCTTGGGGGTGCTCGTCCAGGCGATCAGCAGCTTCTGCCCGTCGGGCCCGGTGAACCGGTCCCCGGCGGAGCTGCCGGTCTGGAACTTCCAGCCCTTGGGCAAGCCGATCGAGTACCCCTGGCCACCGGTGTACTTCTTCACCACGGGCGCGCCGTCGTCGCCGCTGCCACTGGAGTTCGACGTGGAGGAACCGTCGTCGCTCGTCGCGTCCGGGCCCGAGCCGCTCCCGGCGCTCGCGGGCGCCGACGTGTCACCGTCCGTCCGGGTGCCGCCGCCAGTGTCCTCCTTGGTGGCGGGGCCGCTGCCGGACTTCGCACCGGAACCGGTGCGCGCACTCGCCCCCGAGCTCGCCACCGCCTTGGAACCGCCGTTCTTGCCGCTCCCCCTGGTGTCCCCGTCGTCGCCGCCCAGCGTGAGGGCGAGCACGGTACCGAGCACCGCGAGCACCACCACCAGGGCGATGATCACCAGAGTGCGCTTGGGCACCACGTCGGTGAGCGGCGCCCGGGGCACCGGCCGCGGCGGCAGGTCCAGGTCCGGCGGCGGCACCACGGGCCACCCCGAACTCACCTTGCCGGACGCCGGTTTGGTCCTCGCCGCCCCGCCGGTGGAACCGGGCCCGTCACCGATGCCCACCGAGGCCGAACCCACGGCGGCCGAGCCGACGGAGTCCGAACGCGCGCTCCCGCCCGGCCCCGGAACGGACCCCGAACCGGACCGGGTGCCAGCACCAGAACCGGTGCCGGTCCCGCTGCCCGCACCACCCGAGGCCGCCGCGCCGCCCGCGCCGCCGGCCGCCCCGCCCGTACCGCCGCTCTTCACCTTGGTCGCGGCCGAGGCACTCGCCGCCCCCGCGGCCTTGCGCACGGAACGCAGCGCCCCGCGCAGCTTCTCCCCCGCCTCCTCGCCGCGCCTGGCGCCGCCGTTCTTCTCCACCTCCGGCGCGTCGGGCTGCGGCGGCAACGGCACCACCCGCGTGGCGTCCGCCGGTGCCTCCGCCGGCATGTTGACGACCGCGTTGAGCATGGCCCGCGCACCCGCGTCGTCCAGCCGCTGGGCCGGATCCTTGGTGAGCAGCCCGTAGATGACGTCCTTGAGCGGCCCCGCGTTCTTGGGCTCCTCCAGCGGTTCGGTCATCACCGCCGTCAGCGTGGCGATCGCCGACCCCTTGTCGTACGGCGGCGTGCCCTCGACCGCCGCGTACAGCAGACCGCCGAGCGACCACAGGTCGGCCGCCGGGCCGGGCTTGTGACCTCGGGCCCGCTCCGGGGAGATGTAGGAGGGGGCGCCGACGAGCATGCCGGTGGAGGTGATGGACGGGTCGCCCTCGACCTGGGCGATACCGAAGTCGGTGAGCACCACCCGGCCGTCGTGCTCGGAGATCAGCACGTTGGACGGCTTCACGTCCCGGTGCAGGATGCCCTCACGGTGCGCGGACCGCAGCACGTCCAGGATCGCGAGACCGACCTCGGCCGCGCGCTTCGGGTCCAGCAGGCCGTCCTCGCGGATGACCTCGGCCAGCGACTTGCCCTCGACCAGCTCCATCACGATCCAGGGCCGGTCGTCCTCCTCGACCACGTCGAAGACCGTCACCGCGCTGTTGTTGCGGATCCGGGCGATCGCCTTGGCCTCCCGCAGGGTGCGCGTGATCAGGCGTCGTTTCTCGTCCTCGTCGATGTTCGACGGGAACCTCAGCTCCTTGACGGCCACCGTCCGGCCGAGGGTCTCGTCCTCGGCGCGCCACACCGTGCCCATGCCGCCGCGGCCGAGCACACCCCCCAGCCGGTACCGCCCGGCGAGAAGACGCTCGCTGTTGTCCTGACGAGTCCCCTGACGAGAAGTACCCGCCCGCTCCGCCTCCGACATGCGTCCCCTCATGCAACCCGCCCTGACAGAGCCTCCATTGTCCCTCACCCGACAAGTGCCCAACGCCCAGGGGGCCCCTGACCGTGCATCGGGCCGGACCGGGGGCCGCCACGGGGGACACCGCCGCCCATACCGCCCCCGGCTTACAACGGCACGATGTCCGGTGCGCCCAGCCGTGCCGCGTCCGCCGTCTGGTCGTCGGGCTGGAGCTGGGACTCGCGTTCCGCCTCCACCCGCTTCTCGTAGTGCTCGACCTCCCGCTCCGTCTGGCCCTTGTCCCAGCCGAGGACCGGTGCCATCAGCTCGGCCGCCTCGCGGGCGCTGCGGGTGCCGCGGTCGAAGGTCTCGATGGAGATGCGGGTGCGGCGGGTCAGTACGTCGTCGAGGTGGCGGGCGCCCTCGTGGGAGGCCGCGTAGACGATCTCGGCGCGCAGGTAGTCGTCGGCGGCCGGCATCGGCTCACCGAGGCCCGGGTCGGCGGCGACGAGGTCGAGGATCTCCTCCGCGAGCGAGCCGTACCGGTTGAGCAGGTGCTCGACGCGCACCACGTGCAGGCCGGTGCGGGCGGCCGTCCGCGCCCGCGCGTTCCACATCGCCCGGTACCCCTCGGCGCCGATCAGCGGGACGTCCTCGGTGACGCACTCCGCGACCCGCATGTCGAGCCCGTGCACGGCCTCGTCGACGGCGTCCTTGGCCATCACGCGGTACGTCGTGTACTTGCCGCCGGCGACGACCACGAGGCCCGGCACCGGGTGCGCGACCGTGTGCTCGCGCGACAGCTTGCTGGTGGCGTCGGACTCGCCGGCCAGCAACGGGCGCAGACCCGCGTAGACCCCCTGGACGTCGTCGCGCGTCAGCGGCACCGCGAGTACCGAGTTGACGTGGTTGAGCAGGTAGTCGATGTCGGCGCTGGACGCGGCCGGGTGGGCCTTGTCGAGGCTCCAGTCGGTGTCGGTGGTGCCGACGATCCAGTGCCGGCCCCAGGGGATGACGAACAGCACCGACTTCTCGGTGCGCAGGATCAGCCCGGTCGTGGAGTGGATGCGGTCGCGCGGGACGACCAGGTGGATGCCCTTGGAGGCGCGGACGTGGAACTGGCCGCGCTCGCCGATCAGTGCCTGCGTGTCGTCGGTCCACACCCCGGTCGCGTTGACGACCTGCTGGGCGCGGATCTCGTACTCCCCGCCGCCCTCCACGTCCTGCACCCGGGCCCCGACGACGCGCTCGCCCTCGCGCAGGAACCCGGTCACGCGGGCGCGGTTGGCGGCCTTGGCGCCGTAGGACACCGCCGTACGCACCAGGGTCGCCACGTAGCGGGCGTCGTCCATCTGCGCGTCGTAGTACTGGATCGCGCCGACCAGGGCGTCCTTGCGCAGCGCGGGGGCGACGCGCAGGGCCTGACCGCGGGTCAGGTGGCGATGGGCGGGCAGGCCCCGGCCGTGCCCGCGGGCCATGGACATCGCGTCGTAGAGCGCGACGCCCGAACCCGCGTACAGACGCTCCCAACCCTGGTGCTGGAGCGGATAGAGGAACGGCACCGGTTTGACCAGGTGCGGGGCGAGACGCTCCAGCAGCAGGCCGCGCTCCTTGAGGGCCTCGCGGACCAGCGCGAAGTCGAGCATCTCCAGGTAGCGCAGGCCGCCGTGGATCAGCTTGCTCGACCTGCTGGAGGTGCCGGAGGCCCAGTCACGGGCCTCGACGATGCCGGTGTTCAGGCCCCGCGTCACCGCGTCCAGCGCGGTGCCCGCGCCGACCACTCCGCCGCCCACCACCAGCACGTCCAGCCCGCGCTCGGCCATGGCCGCCAAGGACTCCGCACGCTGCTCGGGCCCCAGTGTCGCTGTCCTCACCGCTGCCTCCCGCTCTGCCGCCGTCGGTCATCGCTCGTCGCCGGTCATCGGTCGCGCAGGCCGCACCCGGCCGGCGAAGCCCATGTCCAGATTCTGACCGGGTTGCCCGACTTCAGCCACCACTCACCCCCAGCCTGTGGACAACCGTCACCGAACCCACGGAAGACACAGGAACACAATCCCACATAACGGTCATATTTACTCCTAGTCTGACATTGCGCTCCGCTCATCCTGTCCACAGGGCTTGCGCACCTGTCCCGCTTCGGTTACTGGGAAGGACGGCCCACACGCCATGCCCGCAGACCTCGCCGTCATCGGACTCGGTCCCTACGGCCTGCCCCTCGCCCAGGCCGCCGTGGCCGCCGGCGTCTCCACGATCGGCTACGCCACCGGCCCCGAGGCCGGCTCGCTCAGCCCGGCCGAGCTGCGCCGGATGCTCTCGGGGGGCTTCCGGACCGCCGATGACCCGGCCGAACTGGGGCGGGTGCGCACGGCCGTGATCTGCGCGCCGACGCCGCGCGGCGCCGACGGCGGGCTCGACCTGGGCCAGGTGGAGAGCGCCGCCCGCACCCTGGCCGCCCGGCTGCGCCCGCACACGACGGTGATCCTGGAGTCGCCGGTCCACCCGGGGACGACGGAGGACTTCCTGCGGCCCCTGCTGGAGAAGGGCTCGGGCCTGCGCGCGGGGCGCGACTTCCATCTCGCCTACTCCCCCAGCCGGGTGGATCCCGGCAACCGCGAGTTCACCCCGGCCAACACCCCGAAGGTCATCGGCGGCCTCACGCCCGCGTGCATGGAGTCGGCGGCCACGTTCTACGGGCGGCTCACCGACAAGGTGGTACGCGCGCGCGGCCCGCGCGAGGCCGAGACCGTGCACCTCCTGGAGACCAACTTCCGGCACGTCAACATCGCCCTCGTCAACGAGATGGCGGTCCTCTGCCACGACCTGGGCGTCGACCTGTGGGACGTCATCCGCTGCGCGGAGACCAAGCCGTTCGGGTTCCAGGCCTTCCGGCCCGGCCCCGGCGTCGGCGGCCACGGCGTCGCACAGGACATGTCCGGCCTCGCGAGCCGCGGCCTGCGCATGGTGGAGCTGGCCCAGCAGGTCAACAACCGGATGCCCGGATACGTCGTCCAGCGGGCCGCCGCCCTCCTCAACGAGCACGGCAAGTCGGCCCGCGGCGCGCGCGTGCTGCTGCTCGGCGTCACCTACAAGGCGGACCTCGCCGACCAGCAGGACACCCCCGCCCAGGAGATCGCGATCCGGCTCATGGAACTCGGCGCCTCCGTCAGCTACCACGACCCGCACATCGCGTCCTGGAACGTCCTGAACCGGCCGGTCCCCCGCGCGGACTCCCTCTACGAGGCCGCCGCCGACGCCGACCTGACCATCCTGGTGCAGCAGCACCGCACGTACGACCTCCAGGGCCTGTCCGTGAAGGCCCAGCTGCTCCTGGACACCCGCGGCGCGACACCCACGGGCGCGGCCCACCGACTCTGACCGGCGCGCGGGGGCGAAGGGGGGCGCACGGGTGGCTGCGGCCCGGCGACCGCTCTCCGGTGCTGGGCCGCCGAACGGCGGATCCGGTACCGTACGGAAAGGGTGGAGCCCACCGCAGTGGGTGCTGCGACGGGCTCCTGGAAAGTAAGCGGGTGTCCGCCCCTAGTCCTCTTGGGGGCGGCCGCTCACTTCCCGAAGTACCACAAGACGCACCTCCTCCGGAACTTGACCAGCCGAAGCCGGAGTCGATCCCAGCGGGTGGACTTGCGGTGACGGCCCATGGGCGCGCCCCCTTCCACGATGCCGCCCACAGACCCGGTAGGCGGTCCGTCTGGAACTCGGGCCGGGCCCCGAGGGCCGGGGTCCGGAACCATTTCCTTGGAAGGGGGCGCCCCAGAGAACGGGTCGCCGATCACGGACACTATCGCCCCACATAGCCCGTTCAGCCCACATTCGCCCCGAACGCAACCGCACGCCCCTCCAGCCGAACGCGCCCCCCGCCACCGGTCACCTGGGCATGCGAAAGGCCGGTCACCCTAGTGGGGGGACCGCGATTTGGCATTCGGTTTGGCCTACCGGAGTTGGGGGTT
>NZ_JBEYJU010000052.1:0-59950 GCF_040703965.1 Streptomyces sp. NPDC006655
GAGCGGCGTTCGGTGCGTGCGATCGGCGTGCGGGGTGGCGGGTCATGTGGCGGAGCCACCTGGCCCGCCACCCCGTGCGTCGAGCGTGCGTGCCGAACGCCGCGACGCCGCGGAGATCCATCAGAAGGGCCCTAGCCGAAGACGGTGAACAGGGCGAGCGCCGGGCCGGTCGCGTAGACGAGCACGCCCAGGGCCAGGGACGTCCAGGGCCGGCGGGCGCACACCACCCCGAGCACGACCGTGACCACCGCGGCGGCCAGCGCGACCGTCGGCCCGAACATGGCCACCAGCATCCAGGCGCCGGAGTCGTCGCAGAACCGCGCGGTTCCGGCCGAGGTACCGCAGCTGTCACTGGCGAAGATCATGCCGAAGAACAGCAGCCCGGTGACCGCGACCGCGGCCGCGAGCAGCAGCCCCGCCGCCACGGCGAAGCCCACCCTTGCGGGCCGACCCGGCGAAGGGGGCGGCGGCGGGAACCCGGGACCGTAGGACGGCGGGTACGGCTGCGGGTACGAGGGCGGCGGAAAGCTCATGCCCCCAATGTCGCCCCCGCCCGCACACTCCCGCCTGAGTACGGCTACTCAACCGGCGCGACCAGACCTGCCACCGCAGTCGGCGCCGTTGTTTTGCGTACTCCCGTTGGTCATAGACTCGAAGGGTGACTGCTGAGGATGACGCGTTCGCGGTGCTGGGCGTACTGGGCGATCCCGTGCGGCGTCGGCTCTACCGGCACGTCGCCGCCACACCGGGCGCGGTGGGGCGCGACGCGGCCGCGGAAGCCGTCGGGGTGACCCGGTCGTTGGCCGCCTTCCACCTGGACAAGCTGGTCGAGGCGGGGCTGCTGGACGTGTCGTTCCAGCGGCTCTCCGGGCGCACCGGCCCGGGGGCGGGGCGGCCGGCGAAGGTGTACCGGCGTGCCGAGGGCGAGCACTCCGTGTCCGTCCCGCCGCGGTCCTACGACGCGGCCGGCCGGCTGCTCGCCGAGGTGGTGGAGAACGCGGGCCTGGACCGGGAGTTGCAGGCCGCGGCGAAGGCCGCGGGCGCGGCGGACCCGGACGCGGGGGCCGACGACCTGGTCGAGGTGTTGCGGGACCGCGGCTACCAGCCCTTCTGGGACGGGGAGACGCTGCGGCTGCACAACTGCCCCTTCCACGCGCTGGCCGGGGAGTTCCCCGCCCTGGTCTGCGGCATGAACCTCGCACTCCTCGAAGGTCTGGCGTCCGAGCAGTGGTCGCCGACGATGGACCCGTGTCCTGGCGGGTGCTGCGTGGCGCTCTCTAAAAACTAAAGTCATTGACTATAGAAGCCGGGTCCGGCCATGCTGGACCCATGACTGGCTTTCACCTCGCGCAAGTCAACGTCGGCCGCATCATCGCCCCGCTGGACGGCCCCGAGTTGGCCGACTTCGTCGCCCTGCAACCGGAGATCAACGAGCTCGCCGACCGCAGCCCCGGATTCGTGTGGCGCATGGTCGACGACGAGGGGGCGGACGCGACCGGCGTCCGCCCCGACCAGAACGACGACCTGCTTCTGATCAACTGCTCGGTCTGGGAGTCGGTCGAAGCCCTGCGGGACTTCACCTACCACACCGATCACCTGCGTGTACTGAGCCGCCGCCGCGAATGGTTCAGCCGGATGGCCGAGGCCCACCAGGCCCTGTGGTGGGTTCCGGCCGGCCATCGCCCGAGCGTCGCCGAGGCGTTGGAGCGGGTCGCGATGGTGCGCGCACAGGGCCCCGGACCGTCCGCGTTCACTTTCCGCGAGAGCTACCCGCCGGAGAGCGTCGAATCAGCAGTCGGCAGTGGACGCTGACGCCGCCCCAAGCAGCCCCACGACTTCACCCGCCACCGCTCCCCGTCCTACTCGTCCCGCCCGGCGCCACCTCCCTGGGTAGCGCCGCGACCCTGCGCGCCGGATGGTACGGCACGGTGCAGCAGTTGGGCTGAGGGCGAGTTCGCGGGGTTCGTGAACTCGCCCTCTGCGGCCCGTGCCGGTCTACGAGAAGACCGGCGTGCCGTTCTGGGTCAGCTTCCAGTTGGTGGCCGCGAAGGTCGACGGGTCGATGGTGCCCTTGGCCGTGGCGTAGGCGATCATCAGGTCGCGGACCTGGTTGGTGGAGCTGTAGGCGATCTCGGCGGACGCGATGTGCGGGTAGCCGGAGCCGCCGTTGGCGCGGTAGTTGTTGACGGCGACGACGAAGACCTGGTCGTCGGCGACCGCGGTGCCCTGGTAGGACAGGTTCTTGATGCGCGAGCCCTCGGGCGCCGCGATGTCGATCTCGTAGTCGACGCCGGCCGCCATGTCGTACATGTAGTCCCAGAAGCTGTTGGCGTTGGTGAGGGTGGCGGTGTCCACCGCAGTGCCGGCCGGGACCTGGTGGTAGTACTTCGCCGCGTACTCCAGGTAGTCCTTGAGCTGGGCGCCGGTGAGCTTCTTGCCGTACAGGGTGTTCTCGTAGACGTAGAGGCCCGCGACGTCGCGGATCGTCACGTCACCGGCCGGGATGGTGGCCGTACGGCTGAAGCACGCGGCCACCGAGATCAGCGGGAGCGCGGCGTCCGCCGCCGACAGGCCCGCCTTCACCGCGTCCATCTGGACCTGCTGGATGAAGTCGATGGCGGGGACGTCCTTCCAGCAGGCCTCCGCCGTCGTCATCGCCGCGGTACAGGTGCCGATCGCGGTGTTGACGTACTTGACCACCAGGTTGTGGTCCGCGGTGAGGAGTTCGGTGATCCGCGGGTCCTCGGTGACGGTGTTGCTGTTCAGGGTGGTGGCGGTCTTCTTGGTGATCTTCCAGGAGCCGTGCACGTGCTCCAGCTCGAAGTCGAAGCGGGAGAGGCGGTAGCCGTAGCAGTACGGCTCGGAGAGCAGGACGTCCTCGCCCGTCTCCGCGTTCTTCACCGTGTACGTCGGCACGTCGACGTGGGTGTGACCGACGAGGATCGCGTCGATGCCGGGCACCTGCTCGGCGACCAGGTTCGACGCGTTCTCCACGTAGGGGAGTTCGTCGCCCCACGAGGTCGAGCCGTCCAGGCCCGAGTGGTCGGTGAGGAAGACGACGTCGCAGCCGAGGGCGCGCAGCCGCGGCACGTACTTCTTCGCCTGCTCGACCAGGCCCGTGAAGGCCATCTTCCCGGAGACGTTGTCCTTGTCCCACAGGGCGATGCCCGGGTTGGTGAGACCGAGGATGCCGACCTTGATGTCCGGGCCGTGCGGGACCTTGACGCACTTGACGGTGTAGGGCTGGAAGGCGGGCTTGAGGGTCTTGGCGTCCAGGGCGTTGGCGCCGAGCAGCGGGAAGTCGCACTGCTTCTCGAAGGTGCGGACGACCTCGATGCCGTAGTTGAACTCGTGGTTGCCGAGGGCGGCCGCGTCGTAGCGCATCTCGTTCATGGCGATCGCCATGGGGTGCTTCGGGCCGCGCTTGCCGTCCTTGCCGGTGATCGGGTCGACGCTCGCGAAGTAGGAGGCGAGCGAGGTGCCCTGGATGATGTCGCCGGCGTCGACGAGCAGCACCCGGTCCGCGCCCAGCTCCTCGCGGATGTTCTTCACCAGGGTGGCGATCCGGGCGATGCCGTAGGTGTTGCCCTTGGAGTCCACGGGCGCCGCGTTCTTGTAGTAGTCCCAGTTGAAGACGTGGCTGTGCAGGTCCGTGGTGCCCAGGATGGAGAAGCTCCAGGTGAGGGGCTTGCACTCGGGCTTGTGCGGGGCAGCCTGCGCGGTGCCGGTGCCGAGCGTCCCGGCGACCGCGACCGCGGCGCCTGTCACGGCCGACTTCTGCACGAACTCACGGCGGTTCAGGGGATGGGCGGGCATTCAGGTCTCCTGGGCTCGAAAGGCACGGTCGGACGGGCGGCGCGGCGGAACTACCCGCGTAGATGCTGGCGTTCGCCCGTTACCGGCGTAACCACGAGCAGCCCAAGGGCCGGTCAAGGATTCCCAAGACCGGCCCAAGAGGAGCCGCGCACCCGAGCCGCGCACGTGCGCTGCGCACCCGAGTCCTACAGGAACGAGTTGATCTCGATCGTCTCGTCGCGGCCCGGACCCACGCCGATCGCGGAGATCGGGGCGCCGGACATCTCCTCCAGCGCCTTGACGTAGTTCTGGGCGTTCTTCGGCAGGTCCGCGAAGGACTTGGCCTTGGTGATGTCCTCGGACCAGCCGGGCAGGGTCTCGTAGACCGGCTTCGCGTGGTGGAAGTCGGTCTGGGAGTAGGGGAGTTCCTCGACGCGCTTGCCGTCGATCTCGTACGCGACGCAGACCGGGATCTGCTCCCAGCCGGTGAGGACGTCGAGCTTGGTGAGGAAGAAGTCGGTCAGGCCGTTCACCCGGGTCGCGTAACGGGCGATGACCGCGTCGAACCAGCCGCAGCGGCGGTCCCGGCCGGTGGTCACACCGCGCTCGCCGCCGATCCGGCGCAGCGCGTCGCCGTCCTCGTCGAACAGCTCGGTCGGGAACGGGCCCGCGCCGACCCGGGTCGTGTACGCCTTGAGGATGCCGATGACCCGGCTGATCTTCGTCGGGCCGACGCCGGAGCCGGTGCAGGCACCGCCGGCGGTCGGGTTGGACGAGGTCACGAAGGGGTACGTGCCGTGGTCGATGTCGAGGAGCGTGCCCTGGCCGCCCTCGAAGAGGACCACCTTGTCGTCCTCCAGCGCCTGGTTGAGGACGAGGACCGTGTCGGCGACGTACGGAGCGAGCTTCTCCGCGTAGCCCAGCAGCTCCTCGACGACCTGCTCGACGCCGATCGCGCGCCGGTTGTACAGCTTGGTGAGGAGCTGGTTCTTGACGTCGAGGGCCGCCTCGACCTTCTGGGTCAGGATCGACTCGTCGTACAGGTCCTGGACCCGGATGCCCACGCGGTTGATCTTGTCGGCGTAGGTCGGGCCGATGCCGCGCCCGGTGGTCCCGATCTTCCGCTTCCCGAGGAAGCGTTCCGTCACCTTGTCGACGGTCACGTGGTACGGCGTGATGATGTGCGCGTTACCGCTGATCAGGAGCTTGGACGTGTCGACGCCACGCTCGTTCAGACCGCTCAGCTCGGAGAGCAGGACCGACGGGTCGACGACGACACCGTTGCCGATGACCGGGACACACGTGGGCGAGAGGATTCCGGAAGGGAGGAGGTGGAGCGCATACTTCTGGTCGCCCACGACGACCGTGTGGCCGGCGTTGTTGCCGCCCTGGTATCGCACCACGTAGTCGACGGAACCGCCTAGCAGGTCCGTCGCCTTTCCCTTGCCTTCGTCACCCCACTGAGCACCGAGCAGCACAAGTGCGGGCACGCGCGTACACCCCTTCCGGGCGGGGCATGTCCAAGGTCAGGGGCGTGCGCGTAATGTTCAGCGCCGCGTACCACCGCGACCGTCGTTGGCCGCACAACCGTCGGACCGGATGCCCCGGAATAGACGAAGCCCCTGGCGCAATAGCGCAAGGGGCTCTTGCACAGTGATGCTACCCGAGGAAGCGAGGCAGGACCGAGGTGGCGACTTTCGCGACGTCCGATCAGCTGCTGGTGATCATCGATCCGGCGGCCAGGGAAACGGACAACGAATCCGTCCGGATCGCGAAAGACGTGCTCAGCGCGGGTGCGACCACGAAGGTGTGCATCCCGGACGGCCCTGAGGAATTCGCCCGCGCGCTGTCCCGCCGGGGCGCGCGGCGGCCGGTGGTCATCGGCGACGACGGTGCCCTGGTCCGTGCGGTGACCCTGCTGCACCGCCGCCGGGAGCTGGCCGGATGTGTGCTCTCGGTGGTCCCGGTCGGGGGCGCGCAGAGCGTGGCGCACACCCTCGGGGTGCCCGCCGGTGCCGTGGCGGCGGCGCGGGCGGTGCTGGACGGGGTGGAGCGCCGGATGGACCTCCTGGTCGACGACAGCGACGGGGTGGTACTGGGCGCGCTGCGCATCCCGCCGGTGGCGGCCGGGCCCGAGGTGCCGGATCCGTCGCCGGAGATCGCGATACGTCCGTGGTTGCGGCCGTACCAGACCCTCGTACGCTCGCTGTCCGCCCGTCCGGCCCCGGTCGTGTCCCGGCCGGGGCCGGCGCGGCTGCGGGTGGAGGTCGACGGGCGGACGGTGGTGGACCTGGACCAGCCGGTGGAGGGCGTGTCCGTGACCCCGGGGGCGCGCGGGGTGGCCGAGGTGGAGGTGCGCCCGCTGTCGGTGGGCGCCGCGGCGACTCCGCTACGCGCGTCGGGCCGGACGGTCACGGTGGTCGGCGCGGACTTCCGGTACCGGGCCGACGCGGGGGTGGCGGGGCCGGTACGACGCCGGACGTGGCGGGTGCTCGAGGGGGCGTGGGGGCTGACGGTGCCGGCGTAGGCGCACGCGGACCGCGGCGGTTCGTGGAAGCGCCGTGAAGGTTCCGCCGCGCAGGCTGACGTGGTGCATCCGGATACGTACGGTGCGTATATGCCAGGTGCATTACGGGCCGGACGCACGGCCGCCGCATGGGTCACCGGGGCCGTCCTCGTCGTGGCACCGGGAGCCGCACCCGGAGCCGCGAGCCCGGCGGCCGCTCCCCGCGCCTTCCGGTACACCTGCGATTTCGGGCTGCTCGGCGGGCAGGCCATGACCGGATCGGTCGCGTGGGACGTCTCCGACACCCATGTGGTCGGCCGGCCCACTCCGCGGCTGCCGGTGGACGCGTCGGCGACGGTCGGCGGACTCGTCCCGGGGGGACTGCGGACGATCGGGGCGAGGAGCCTCGCAGGCACGGCGAAGGTGCACGCCGTCGTGGCCGCACCGCAGGGGGACGTGGACGTCACCGTGCCGATGGACGTGCCGGTGACCCAGATCCCGGCGTCCGGGGCGATGACCGTCCCGGCGCACGGGACCGCGCCGTCGCTCACCTTCACGCAGGCGGGCACCGCGAGGATCGTCGCGGGGGACATCGAGTTGCGGGTGACGCCGCGGAAGGCGGACGGCAGCGAGACGGTGGCGGGCACGGTGAACGCGTCGTGCGACGTGGACCCGGACCAGGACAGGGTGCTGTCGTCGTTCCGGATCCGGCCGGCGGAGCCGTCACCCGCGCCGACGGGGGCGGGGTCGGGAGCAGCGGGAGGGGCAGGGTCGGGGTCGGGCGCAGGGGCTGGGTCGGGTGGGTCGGTGGCAGGGGGTGGGTCGGGGACGGGAGCCGGGACCGGGGCGGGGGCAGGGACCGGGGCGGGGGCCGGGACCGGTCCGGGTTCCGGTTCGGGTTCGGGGGCGGGCGCCGGGGCCGGTCCTGGTTCGGGTTCGGGGGCAGGCGCCGGGGCCGGTCCTGGTTCGGGTTCGGGGGCAGGCGGCGGTTCTGGAGAAGGGGCCGGGGACGGTGCGGCTCAGGGTTCGTCGCGGGGCACGGGCTCCCGTGGGCCCGGGCCCGGGGACTCCGGCACCCCGGGCGGTTCGGCGTCGGCACCGCCCTCCCCGTCCGCGTCGGCCGCCGCCGGCGGCGGTGCGCCGACCTTCGCCCGCCCCGAGGCCGACTCCCACGACCGCACCCGCGCGCAGGACCGCACCGCCGTCCCCGTCCCGCTGCGCGCGGCGGTCGCGGTGCTGGTCGTGGCCGGGGCCGCGTTCGGCAGCGCGTTGTGGTTCCGGCGGCGCCGGGGTGACGATGGCTGAGCGCGCGACGGGCGACGGCGAGCAGCGCGGACCCGACGTCATCAACGCGCACCAGCACGGCGGCGGGACCCAGGTCGTCGCCAGGTCCATCGGCGTGGTGAACTTCGGCACCGGCAGGCCCCCGCAGGACGAACTGGCCGCGAGCATCCTGCTGCGCCGCCGCGAGGAGCAGGCCCAGCTCGGCATCGGGGACCGCCGGCGGATCCAGGTGCGCTGGACACCCCCGGACGACGAGGAGTTGGCCACGGACCACCCGGAACTCGTCTGGGGCGAGGGCCCCGAACAGGACCTGACCGGCCACCTGGACGAGATCGCCGAGGTGTACGAGCGGATCCCGACGGGCCGGCTGGTGGTGCTGGGCCGGGCCGGCTCGGGGAAGAGCGTGCTGGGAGCCCAGTTCGTCCTGCGATGGCTGGAGCAGCGCTCCGCCGGCGCGCCGGTCTCGGAGATCTTCAGCCTCGGGTCGTGGAACCCGGCCGAGGTGGAGCTGACCCACTGGCTGGGCGAGCAGTTGAGCCGCGACCGGCCCTGGCTGGCCGCCGCCCACGGCGACGGGGGGATGACCCTGGCCGAGCGGCTGGTGGGCGAGCGGCTGGTCCTGCCCGTCCTGGACGGCTTCGACGAGATCCCCGAAGGTCTGCGTGACGACGCGCGCAAGAAGCTCTCGGCCACCTGGCTGCCGTACGTCCTCACCAGCCGCTACGACGAGTACGAGGAGGCGGTGCGGGGCACCACGGGCTTGCAGGGTGCCGCCGTCGTGGTGCTGGCGGACCTCCCCCCGGACGACTCGGTGCGGTACCTGCGGTTCAGCGGCCCGCAGGGCGCCGCCGCCGGCTGGGACCCGGTGCTGGCCGAGATGCGGGACAACCCCGACGGCCCGCTGCGCAAGGCGCTGTCCACCCCGCTGATGGTCGCCCTGGCCGCCGCCGTCCACGGCGAGCGCGGCGGGAGCGGTGCGAGCGGTCCGGACACGTTGCTGGACAGCGCGGACTTCCCGACCGCGGACCGCGTCGAACGGCACCTGCTCGCCGCGTTCCTCCCTTCGGTGTACCCGCGTCCGTCGCACGCCCGGCGCGCCCGGCGCTGGCTCGCCTACCTCGCCCACGACCTGAAAGAGCGCAGGACGCCGACCCCGAACCTGGCCTGGTGGGAACTGGGCACGACGTTGCCGCTGCGGCAGCGCACCGCGGTGATCGCGTTCCTCGCCGGGCTGTCCTTCGCCTTCGTCACCGCCGTCGGGAACATCCCCGTCGACCTGGTCGCCACCTCGCACGGGCTCGGGTTCGCCGTCCGGCGCGGGCTGGTCGTGGGCACCCTGCACGGGTTGCTGCTGGGCGCGGCGTGCGGCTTCGTCTACCACCGGGCCAGCGGCAACGACGCCCTGAAGCCGTCCCCGATCGAGATCACGCTGCGCCGGGACGCCGTACGGCGGCTGCGGGACGGGCTGTCGAGCAGGATCGCCGTCGGTTCCCTGGTCGCGCTGGCGGGTGCGGTCGCGATCGTCGCCGTGGACCGGTCCGTCGTGCCGTGGCTGGGGCTCGACGACGGGCTCGGCGGCGGGCTGGTGTCCGCGGCCCAGTTGCCGCTCATCTTCGGGATCGGGACCGGTCTCGTGCTGGCGGTCACGGCCTGGCTGGAGGCGCCCGTCGACGTGGACAGGTCCGCCAGCTGCGTGGACCTGCTGCGGATGAACCGCAGGAACGTCCACGCCCACATCGCCGTCTGGGCGCTCGTGTTCGGCTTCATCGCCTGGTTCGGCGGCAGCTTCACCGAGACCCCGCTGCGCAGCCTCCAGCTGGGTCTCGTCTTCGGTGTCGAGGGGGCGTTCGGGGGTGGCCTCGGGTACGGGCTCTGTCTGACGGCGTGGGGACAGTGGATCGCGCTGGCCCGGATCTGGCTGCCGCTGACGGGGCGGCTGCCCTGGCGGCTGGTCACGTTCCTGGAGGACGCCTGCGAGCGCCGGGCGCTGCGGCGGGCCGGGGCGGTGTACCAGTTCCGGCACGCGCGGCTGCGGGACCACTTGACCGAGGATCAGGATCCTGGGATTCAGCCCCGGCCTTGACGGGGCGCCGGGCCGGACGTTCCGGTGCCGCCGAACAGTTCGTCCCGGCGCACTCGCCACCGTTCCATCATCTGCGCGATCTCCCCGTCCACGAACTCGAAGAACGCGAGCGTCTCGGCCATCCGACGGCCCGCGGGGGTGTCCGCGCCGAGGCTGTGCACGCCCTCCCTGAGCGCGCCCTCCCACCGCTTGATCACGGCCTCCCGGTTGGTGAGGGCCTCGTACCACTGGTTGCTGTGCACCCGGTACCGCTCCCGCCGCGAGCCCGGTTCCCGCTCCCGCGCGACCATGTGCTGCTGCGCCAGGTAGCGCACTCCGCCGGACACCGCGGCCGGGCTGACCTGAAGCAGTTCGCCGAGTTCCGCCGAGGTCAGGGTGCCGGAGTCGGAGGACAGCAGGGCGGCGAAGATGCGCGCCGGCATGCGCTGCATCCCTGCCTCGACGAGCTGCGCCGCGAAGCTCTCCACGAACTTCGAGACGGCCTCCCTGTCGCGTCCTCCGTCGCGTCCCTGGTCGCGTCCCGCCGCATCCGTAGTCATGGTCGCCAGCCTAGCGTCGGTTTGCACACTTCCTTAACTTCACAAATTTCTGAAGCAAGCGTACGTTCTGAAGCATGACGAAGGCCATCACGGTCGCCGGACTCCACAAGTCCTTCGGCCGCACCCCCGCCCTCACCGGCCTCGACCTGACCGTCGAGGCCGGTGAGGTGCACGGCTTCCTCGGCCCCAACGGCGCCGGGAAGTCCACCGCGATCCGGGTCCTGCTCGGCCTGCTGCGCGCCGACTCCGGCGCCGCCCAGATCCTCGGCCGCGACCCCTGGACGGACGCCGTGGAGGTGCACCGCCGGATCGCCTACGTCCCCGGGGACGTCACCCTGTGGCGGAACCTCTCGGGAGGCGAGGTCATCGACCTGTACGGCCGCCTGCGCGGGGGCCTGGACGCGCGCCGCCGCAGCGAGCTCGTCGACCGCTTCGAGCTGGACCCGACGAAGAAGGGCCGCACCTACTCGAAGGGCAACCGTCAGAAGGTCGCCCTGGTCGCCGCCTTCGCCTCCGACGTCGACCTGCTGATCCTCGACGAACCGACGTTCGGACTCGACCCCCTGATGGAGGAGGTCTTCCAGCACTGCGTGGCGGAGGAACGGGACCGGGGCAGGACCGTGCTGCTGTCGTCCCACATCCTCAGCGAGGTCGAGGAACTCTGCGACCGCGTCAGCATCATCCGCGCGGGCCGCACCGTCGAGTCCGGCTCCCTGGCCGACCTGCGCCACCTCACCCGTACCAGCGTGACCGCCGAACTGGCCGGTCCCCCCAACGGCCTGGCGCACCTGCCGGGCGTCCACGACCTCGACGTGCGGGGCCACCGGGTCCGGCTCCAGGTCGACGCCGACCACCTCACGGCCGTACTGCGCTCGCTCGGCGAGTCCGGCGTGCGGTCCCTGACCTCCACTCCCCCCACCCTCGAAGAGCTGTTCCTCCGCCACTACCAGGCACAGGCATGAGCACCCTCGCCGGCACCGGCACCCTGCTGCGCCTCGCGCTGCGCCGCGACCGGGTGACGACCCCGGTGTGGCTCGCGGTGAACGCGCTGATGGTCCTCTCCATGCCGAACACCCTGCGCGGCCTCTACGGCACCGCCGCCGAACGCGCCGACCTGGTCAGGCAGGTGCAGACCAACGCTTCGTTCCGCGCCCTGATCGGGCCGCTCCACGACACCTCGCTCGGCGCGCTGACCGCCTGGCGGGTGGGTGTCTACGCCGGGCTGCTCGCGGCCGTCACCAGCCTGCTCGTCGTCGTACGGCACACCCGCGACGAGGAGGAGACCGGCCGTGCGGAACTGCTGGCGTCGGGTGCGGTGGGCCGCCGGGCGCCGCTGACCGCGGCCCTGCTCGCGGCGGGGGCCGCCGACGCCGTCCTCGCGCTGCTGATCACGGCGGGTCTGGCGACGCAGGGGGTGGCCGGTGCCCTGTCCCTCGGGCTCGGCCTCGGCGCCGTCGGCATGGTGTTCGCGACCACCGCGGCGGTCGCGGCACAGCTGACGGAGAGCGCGAGACTGGCACGGGGACTCACGGCGGCGGTCCTGGGCGCGGCGTTCGCCCTGCGGGCGGCGGGCGACTCGGCGCGGGCGGACGGCTCGTCGCCGTGGACCTGGCTCTCGCCGCTGGGCTGGCTGGAGAACCTGCGCCCGTTCGCCGCCGAACGCTGGTGGGTGCTGCTGCTCTTCGCGGCGGCGGTGGTGGCCCAGGGCGCGCTCGCGTACGGTCTGGCGGGCCGCCGGGACCTCGGCATGAGCTTCTTCCCGTCCCGGCCGGGGCCGGCCACCGGGCGCCTCGGCTCCGCCGCCGCGCTCGCCCGGCGGCTCCAGCGGGGCGCCGTGCTCGGCTGGTCGCTCGGCTTCCTCCTGGCGGGCGTGGTCTTCGGCGGCCTGGCGCGGGGCGCGGCCGACCTGGTGGGGGACAACGGGAACACCCGCGAGGTCTTGGAGCGGATGGGCGGGCACAACGGGATCACCGACGCGTTCCTCGCTTCGATGACCGGCATCCTGGGCCTGGTCGCCACCCTGTACGTCGTCGCGTCGGTGCTCCGCCTGCACGGCGAGGAGACCTCGGGCCGCGCCGAACCCCTCCTGGCCGCCCCGGTGAGCCGGCCGCGCTGGGCGGCCGGCCATCTGACGGCCGCCTTCGGCGGCTCCGCCCTGATCATGCTCCTGGCGGGCCTCGGCCTGGCCGTCGGCTACGGCGGGCGGCCGGGCGCCGTCCTGGCCGCCTGCCTGGTCCAGCTCCCGGCCGTGTGGGTGATCGGCGGGGTGACGGTGCTGCTGTACGGCGTCGCGCCCCGCCTCGCCCCGGCCGCCTGGGGCGTGACGGCGGCCGTCCTGCTCGTCGGCTGGGTGGGCCCGGCGCTGAACATCCCCCAGGCCGTCCTCGACCTCTCCCCCTTCGGCCACCTCCCCAAGCTGCCGGGCGGCCACCTCAGCGGACCCCCACTGCTGACCCTGCTCGCCCTGGCCACCACCTCGACCGCCTGCGGCCTGGCAGCGCTCCACCGACGTGACCTGACGACCTGACCGCCGCCGCGCCCGCCGTACGGGCGACCCCGGTCCACCGGTTCAGACCGTGACGGCGAGCCCCTCCAGCCCCCGGATCACGAAGTTGGGCTTGCGCTCCGGCTCCGCCGCCAGGCTCAGGGTCGGCGCCCGTTCCAGCAGGGCCGTCATGGAGGCGGCCAGTTCGATACGGGCGAGGGGGGCGCCGATGCAGTAGTGGATGCCGGCGCTGAAGGAGATGTGCGGGTTGTCCCGGCGGGTGAGGTCGAGTCGCCCGGGGCTCTCGAACACGGCGGGGTCGTGGTTGGCGGAGCCGAAGAGCAGGGCGATCTCGGCGCCGCGCGGGATCGTCGTCCCGTCGACCTCGATCTCGTCGAGCACCCAGCGTTCGAAGAGCTGGAGCGGGGTGTCGTAGCGCATCAGCTCCTCGATCGCGGTGGGGACCAGGGAGTGGTCGGCGCGCAGGGCGGCGAGCTGGGCGGGGTTGCGGAACAGCGCGTACCAGCCGTTGACCGTGGCGTTGACGGTCGCCTCGTGCCCGGCGTTGAGGAGCAGGACCGCGGTGGAGATCATCTCCTGCTCGGTGAGCCGGTCGTCCTCGTCGTGCGCCTCGATCAGTCCGGAGATCAGGTCGTCGCCGGGCCGCCTGCGCCGCTCGGCGATCAGCTCCCGCAGGTACGCGGAGAACTCGACCGAAGCCCGCACCGCCCGCGCCGCCGTCTCCTGCGGCGGGTTCAGCTCGTACATCCCGCAGATGTCCGCCGACCAGGGCCGCAGCGGGGCACGGTCCTCCTCCGGGATGCCGAGCATCTCGGCGATGACGGCGACCGGCAACGGCTCCGCGACGTCGGTGAGGAGGTCCCCACCGCCCTTGTGCACCAACGAGTCGACCAGTTCGGCGGCGAGTCGGGTGACGTACGGCTTGAGCCGCTCGACCGTGCGCGGGGTGAACGCCTTCGACACCAGGCGGCGGATGCGGGTGTGGTCCGGCGGTTCGAGGTCGAGCATGCCGTGGTCGTTGAGCGTGTGGAACGGCTCGTGCTCCGGCGGCGGCGCGGTCCGCCCGAACTCCTCGTGCGTGAACCGGTGCTGGTACGTCCGCCCCAGCCGCCGGTCCCGCAGCAACGCCGAGACGTCGGCGTGGTGCGGGACGAGCCACTGGTTCGTGGGCTCGAAGTACCGCACCCGGCCCCGGGCGCGGAGTTCGGCGTAGGAGGGGTACGGGTCGGCCAGGAAGTCCGGGTCCCAGGGGTCGAAGGCTGCCATGGACGGACGTTAGACCGACCGTCCCCCTCCTGACCAGGGGCCTCGGAGCCCACCCGCCCGACACGGCCTTGAGGTGCCCGCGGGGCGGCAACTGTCGCGGTGCGGAAACCGAGGCACGTACGTGTGTGACCTTGCCGACGCACGGGCGGCGCTACGCTGGTGTGCCGTGCAGGGGACGCGTCTCGACACCGCTCGGATCCGGGCCGCTCGCCGGGTGATCGACCCGGTCTTTCTCGACACTCCGCTGTACCGCTGCGAGGCGCTGGAACCCGGCCTCGGGTGCGCGGTGAGCATCAAGCTCGAAACGGCGAACCCGGTCCGCAGCTTCAAGGCCCGCGGCACCGAGGTGGTCGCCGACCTGCTCGCCGGTCATGCCTCGCGAGCCGCGGTGTGCGCGAGCGCGGGCAACCTCGGCCAAGCCCTCGCGTGGTCCGGCCGCGGCCGGGGGCTCGACGTCACCGTCGTGGCATCCCGCTTCGCCACTCGGGCCAAACTTGATCGCATCCGCGCGTCGGACGCCACGTTGGAGCTGGTGGACGGCGACCACGAGGCGGCCCGCGAGCGGGCGGCGGCCATCGCACGGTACGACGGCATCCGGCTGGTCGAGGACAGCCTGGACATCGAGACGTGCGAGGGTGCGGCGACCATCGGTCTGGAACTGGTCGACGCACCGGTGTCGTTCGACACGGTCCTGATTGCTCTCGGTGGCGGGGCGCTGGCCACCGGCGTGGGTCACGTGATGAAAGCACTGGCACCCGAAGTCGAGGTGATCTGCGTCCAGCCGCTCGGCGCACCGGCGCTGACCCACTCGTGGCGCCGGCGGCGTGTCGTCACCACCGACTCGACCGACACCATCGCTGACGGCGTCGCCGGCCGACGTCCCATTGCGGCTGTCCTGGACGACCTCCTCCTGGTCGCCGACGACGCCGTCCTGGTCCAGGAAGCATCGATCATCGCCGGTATGCGGATGCTCCTCGACCACGCCGGTCTCGTCGTCGAACCGTCAGCCGCGCTCGGCATCGCTGCGGTCCTCGAAGACCGTGACCGCTTCGCCGGCCGACACGTCGTCACCATCGTGTGCGGCAGCAACGTCGACGTAGCCGCCTACCACCAATGGGTCGGCGCGGCTCCCATCCACCGGTCTTGACGGTTCCTCACGAACGGCCCACCTGGAGGGCTGCCGCGCAGAGCGGGACGCCCTGCCCCCTTACCGCCCTCCTCAGGGCATGTAGCGCCGGTCCGCGAGGGGTTGTGGGCGGTCCGTGGGGGGCCACGGCTGCTGAGGCATGGGGAAGGCGGGGGCCGGGGTGTCCGGGGCGGTCAGGTCGCGCCGGCCGCCCACCACCTCAGGGTCGAACATGACGACCGCCGCGGCCAGGATCAGGGCCGCCACCGGGCCGGCCAGCATGACCAGGAGGAAGGCGAGCAGGCTCGTGGAGGACTGGCTGCCGGAGTGCATCTGGGTGAGGTGGACGCTCACCGCGGCCATGCCGGTGTAGTGCATGGTCGACACGGCCGCGCCCATCACCAGGCTGGCGCCGACGGTCGCCCAGACCGCGCTGATCGACACCGCCGCCCAGAGCGCGGCGGTCGCGGCGACCACGGCGATCACCACGGAGACGGCGACGACCGTGGGGTCGTAGTGCACGGTTCCGCCGGTGTTCATCGCCGTCATGCCGAGGTAGTGCATCGCGGCCACGCCGAGTCCGGTGAGGACGCCCGCGGCGCCCAGGGTGACGGGGCCCGCACCCCGGTAGCCGACGAGGAAGACGCCCATGGCGACGACCGCGATGGCGACGAAGAGGCTCAACAGGGTCCGGCCGGTGTCGTAGCTCACCAGGGCACCGTCCACACTGAACCCGATCATCGCGATGAAGTGCATGGTCCAGATGCCGCAGCCGAGGGAGACCGCGCCCAGAGCGAGCCAGCCGAATCGTTTCTCCCCGCGCCCGCGGCCGAGCGAGCGGGTCGTGCAGCGCAGCGCCAGCACCGCACCGAGGCAGGCCATGAGGTAGGCGGCGATCGGGGTGACCAGGCCATAGTGGAATTCGGACACGTCAGCGGTCATCGCGGCAACTTTCTTCACGCGAAGCAGGGACGGCAACACCTCCCCCCGGCAACGCGGGCATGCGAGCGGGAGGGAGTGCACGGAGAGCGGAACAAGCCAACTGGCTGATTCCCTTCACCATCCAAACACAACTTGAGCACACCGTGCACACGCCTGTACCGCTCGCGACCGAATCGCAATATCAACTGTGCTCGTGGCACGGGCGGCGACTAGCCCGGCGTCACCAGCCGGGCCTCGTACGCGAACACCGCCGCCTGCGTGCGGTCCCTGAGGCCCAGCTTCACCAGGACGCGGCTGACATGGGTCTTGATCGTGGACTCGGCCACCACCAGACGCTCGGCCATCTCCGCGTTGGACAGGCCCTGCGCGATCAGGATCAGCACCTCCGTCTCCCGGTCGGTGAGATCGCCGTACGCCGCCTGGGCCGTGGACATCAGCCGCGGGGTGCCGGAGAGCCGGGAGAACTCCGTGATCAGCCGCTTGGTGACCGAAGGGGCCAGCAGGGCCTCGCCCGCCGCCACCACCCGCACCCCGTCGGCCAACTGGCGGGCGGAGGCGTCCTTGAGGAGAAAGCCGGAGGCTCCCGCGCGCAGCGCCTGGTACACGTACTCGTCCAGGTCGAAGGTGGTCAGGACCAGCACCTTGGCCGTGCTGTCGGCCGCCACGATCTCCCGGGTCGCCTCGATGCCGTTCAGCTCGGGCATCCGGATGTCCATCAGCACCACGTCGGGGGAGAGTTCACGGACCCGGTCCACCGCCTCGCGGCCGTTGACCGCCTCGCCGGCGACCTCGATGTCCGGCATCGCGTTGAGCAGGACCGAGAAGCCCTCGCGCACCATCATCTGGTCGTCGGCGATCAGTACCCGGATGGTCATGCGTCACCTTCCGGGGCGGCCGCGACGGGCAGGAACACCGTCACCTCGTAGCCTCCTTCGGCCGTGCCGGCCGCCGTCATCTCGCCGTTCAGCATCGAGACGCGTTCCCGCATGCCCGTGATGCCGTGACCGGCGCCGGGGGACGGCTTGAGCAGGGCGGTCCGCGGCGGCGGGTCGTTGACCACGCGCAGGCCCAGGCCGCCGAGCACATAGGCGACCTCGACCCGGGCGGCCGCCCCCGGCGCGTGCCGCAGGGTGTTGCTCAGCGCCTCCTGGACGATCCGGTACGCCGACAGCTCCACGCCCTGCGGCAGTTCCCGCACCTTGCCCGTCATCGTCTTCTCGACGTCCAGACCCGCCTCCCGCACATTCGCCAACAGCCCGTCCAGGTCGGCGAGGGTCGGCTGCGGGGCGTCCGGCGCCTCGTAGTCCTCGGCTCTGACCACGCCCAGCACCCGGCGCAGTTCGGTGAGCGCCGCCACCGCGTTCTCCCGGATCGTGACGAACGCCTTCTCCAGTTCCGGCGGCGGGTTCTCGACGCGGTAGGGGGCCGCCTCGGCTTGGATGGCGACGACGGACATGTGGTGGGCGACCACGTCGTGCAGTTCACGGGCGATCGTCGTGCGCTCCTCCAGGAGGGTGCGCCGGGACCGCTCGTGTGCGGTCACCGTCCGTTGGACGGTCATCTCCCGCCGGGCCGCGCTGCGGATGTGCCAGACGGTGACGCCCAGCAGGGACAGCGCGGACAGGAACAGCAGCGTCGCGGTGTCGGACCCGTAGTAACCGCCACTGTGGACCGTCTGCGCCATCGCGCCGTACAGCGCTGTCAGCAGCCACATCCACGCCGCCGTGCGCGGCCTGGTGCGTATCGCCACCACGGTGAGCACGAACAGGTGGCAGGCGAAGCTGCCGTCCAGCCAGGGCCACGGGCTTTCCCAGTCGTCGCCCCCCACGACGGCCGCGACGGGGGTCGCCGCCATCGACAGCCAGAACGCGCCGACCGGCCGCACCATGGTCAGCAGGACCGGGACCAGGGCGAGCAGGCCGAGGACCAGGTTGACCGTCGCGCCGTTGACGACGCTGTTCGAGGCGATGAACATCGCGAGAAGGCCGGCCGCCCCGATCAGGGCGTGCGGCGCCCAGGCCGCGTACTCCCGGGGCCTGGCCGGGAGGCGGCGGGCGAACGGGCCGTCCGTGCTCGCCCGGGGCAGCGGACGGTAGGCGAAGGCGTCCTGGAGCAGGTCCTGCCGCATCCCCCGCAGGGCGTCCATCGCCGCCCGGAACTCCGGGCTGCGCAACTTGTACGGCTCGAACACGGCGTCCGGCGGCTGCGGGGAGGGGGCGTGCGTGTGGGTGGTCTCGGTCACGTACACGACGGTAGGCGGCGGCGGGAGTCACCGTCGTCACCAGTGAGAAGGGTCCTGCGGGGTCCCTCTCAGGTACTACGGGGCGCGCAGCCGGGGGGCCGTCCGGCCAGTGCCCCGTCAGTATCCCGCCGGGCGCACCAGGCCCGACTCGTACGCGAACACCGCCGCCTGCGTGCGGTCCCTGAGCCCCAGTTTCACCAGGATCCGGCCCACATGCGTCTTCACGGTCTGCTCGGCGACCACCAGCCGCTCCGCGATCTCCGCGTTCGACAGCCCCTGCGCGATCAACGCCAGGACCTCCGTCTCCCGTTCGGTCAGGTCGCCGACGCGCGCCTTCAGCGGAGCCCGCACCCCGCCCCCGTCCAGCTGGGAGAACCGGGTGATCAGCCGCCGGGTGATGACGGGCGCGATCAGCGCGTCCCCGGCCGCCACCACCTGCACGGCCTCGGCCAGTTTGGCCGCGGACGCGTCCTTGAGAAGGAACCCGGACGCACCCGCCCGCAGCGCCTCGTACACGTACTCGTCGAGGTCGAAGGTGGTGAGCACCAGCACCTTGATGTGCGGGTGTTCGACGACGATGCGGCGGGTCGCCTCGATCCCGCCGAGTTCGGGCATGCGGATGTCCATCAGGACGACGTCCGGGGTGAGTTCACCGACCTTGGCGACCGCGTCCAGTCCGTCCACCGCCTGCCCGACCACCTCGATACCGGGCTGGGCGTTCAGCAGCACGGTGAAGCCCTGCCGGACCATCTGCTGGTCGTCGGCGACGACCACGCGGATGGGGCCGCCACTGCTGTTCGTCATGCGCGGTCATCCTTCGGGTGCAGGGCACGGGGTACGCCGGTGCCGGGGTGCTGGGTACGGCCGGCCACCAGGCCGGCGACCGGAGCGGTGGCCGGAAGCTCCGCGAAGACCCGGTAGCCACCGTCCGCCCCGGGGCCCGCGGTCAGTGACCCGCCGAGCATCGCCGCCCGCTCGCGCATACCGAGCAGGCCGTGCCCGGCGCCGGGCGACGGCGAAGCGGGCCGGTCCGGACGGGAGTTGGCGACGGACACCAGCAGACCGTAGGGGATGTACTCGATCTCGACGTGGGCGGTGGCTCCCGGCGCGTGCCGCAGCACGTTGCTCAGTGCCTCCTGCACGATCCGGTACGCCGACAGCTCGACGCCCGACTGCATCGGACGGCGCTCGCCGTTGATCCGGGTGGTGACGGTGAGACCGGCCGCCCGGGTGTTCTCGACCAGCGCGTCCAGCCGGTCCAGGGTCGGCTGCGGGCTGTGCGGCCCGGCGCCGCCGTCGTCGGGCGCGTCCGCGTCGGGGCTCTCCGAACGCAGCACACCCAGGACTCTGCGCAGTTCGGTGAGCGCCTCCAGCGCGTTGTGCCGGATGCCTTCGAGGTTCTCCCTGAGCTCGTCCGAAGGGTTCTCCACGAGGTGGGGGGCGACCTGGGCCTGGATGGAGATCACCGACATGTGGTGAGCGACCACGTCGTGCAGCTCGCGCGCGATCCGGCTGCGCTCCTCCAGGAGGGTGCGCCGGGCTCGTTCCTCGGCGGTGAGCGTGGTCTGGCGGTTGAGCTCCGCGCGGGCCACCCGGCGGCCGCGCAGCGCGGTGCCGAGCGCCACCACGACCGTGGCCAGCACGACGGTGATCAACGAGGTGGACTGGTGGGGCGGCGCGCCCCAGACGCCGTCGAGCAGCCAGGTGACCAGAACGGTCAGACCCAGTGCCTCGGCGGCCGCCCGGGCGCGGACGCGCAGCGTGAGCAGCAGCAGGACCAGCAGCTGCGCGATCATCCCGGCCACGGTCCAGGGCCAGGTGAACAGCACCACCGGTGTCGTGCCCAGCCGGCCGTGCAGCGTGACGGCGGCCACCAGCATGGCGCCCGTCGACAGCCACCAGGCAGGGACGGGCCGCCACATCGCGAGGAGCACGGCGGCGCCCGGGGCGAGGCCGAGCAAGGAGGCGAGACCGGCGCCCAGGTGCCCGTCGTGCTGGAGCTGCGCGACGCCGCCGATCGTGATGCCGACCGCCGCCACGCACAGCACACCGTGCGGCAGCCGGCGCGGCCACCCGGAGGCGGGCAGCGGGTCGGCCCGGAGGGTCCACAGGTCGTCATGGAGTGTCCGCAGCCAGCGCGGCACGTGGTCGAGCCGCTCCGCCTGCCGGGTCCCCGTATCCGTCACAGCGGTCAGCCTAGACACGGCGGGCCTCCGTCGGTGTCGCCCGATCGGACGAGCGGCGGGTCCGCACGACGCGCGAAGGGATGACGACGCCGGTCGGGGCGACGCGGGTGTGGGCGAGGGTGCGGGTGCGGGCCACACGAGGACGGCCGGGTCGCTTGCGGGGGCGGGGGCCGGGGCCGGGGCGCTCGTACGTGTGGAACGCCGCCCAGCAGACGGCGAGCGCCAGGGCGAACACCGGGAGCCACAGCAGACGGTCGCCGACCCAGCCGAAATGGTCCGGAGGTGTGTGCAGACCGGGGAGCCTGCCCAGCAGCAGACCGGTGGCCGTGGTCGCCATCAGGGCCGTCTGGTGCCAGAGGAAGATCGTCATCGCGGACAGGTTCACGAAGGCCACCGCCACCCAGGCGAGCGGACGGCGCATCGTACGGCGCAGCCGCTCGCGCAGGAGCAGGGCGAGGCCGCACTGCGCCAGGCCGAAGGTTACGGCGGCGAGGGTGGGCGGGTCGAGGTTGGAGACGGCGGCGCCCGGGACGCCGACCATCGCCGCCGGATAGCCGGCGAAGCCGACCAGCACGGCCGTCGCCGCCGTACCGCCTATGAGCAGTACCCAACCGGCACGCGGGCGGTCCAGTTCGCCGCGGGTCCAGGCGGCGCCCAGCGTGTACGGCACCAGCCAGCCCGCCGCCAGGTTCACCCAGCCGATCCCGGCCGGGGCGCCGAAACCGAAGCGGAGCAGGTCCACATGGAGTACGACGGCCAGCGGCCACAGCGGGTTGAGCCGGGCGACCAGGGGGGTGGCCGCTGTCAGGGCCGCGAACACCACGAGGAACCAGAGCGGGGACAGGGCGAGTTTGACAAGGGTGTGGACGGTGGCGAGGTCGGTGCCGGACACCAGGAAGGCGGTGGTCGTGACCGTCCACAGGGCGAGGAGGGCGGCGACCGGTTTGCACAGGCGGGCGAGGCGGGAGCGCAGCCAGCGGCGGTAAGGGGTCCCGTTCGCCTGGGCGGTGGCGTGACTGCGGGTCGCCACATGACCGCCGACGAGGAAGAACACGGCGAGCGTCTGGAACAGCCAGGAGACCGGGGCCAGTACGGGCAGGTGCTGGAGGGGGCTGCTGGTGCCCAGCCCCCCCGCCGTCCGCCACCAGCGCGGTCACCAGCCAGTGGCCGAGCACCACACCGAGCACCGCGAAGGCGCGCAGGGCGTCCACGGCACGGTCCCGGTCGGGTGGGGTGGCCGCGTCCACGCGGTGGGCGAGCCGCCGTACGGCACCCGGGAGGTACGGGGCGGCGTGCGGGGCGTGCCGTACCGCGTGCTGGGGGTGTGGGTCGTCGGGTTTCCGGGGCTTACGCACGGGTGACCTCCGTAGTCTCGCCGAGGACGATCCGGGCGAGGTTGGCCAGGGAGGCCGAGCCCGGGGTGAAGTAGTCGCTGTGACCGCCGGGTCCTGCCGCGAAGACGCGGGCTCCGAAGGCCGGGGACACGGGGTCGGTGCCGAAGCCGACGTCCGTGCCGAAGAGGCCGGCACGCACGTGCGGCACGTCGGCGATCCAGTCGTCGGCGCCTCGGGCCGCCCACACGCGGGCCGACGTGTGCAGGGCCGCGGCCGAGTCGGCGCCGGTGCCCGGGCTGCCGACCAGGGCGATGTCGGTGACGCCGAGACCGGTGAGGGTGGGGGCGGCGCGGGCGCAGACGACCGTGCCGTAGGAGTGGCAGAGGAGGGAGACGGCCGGCGGCTTCGAGTCAGGGCGGGGACGGGGGCGGGCGGTGAGGGTGCCGAGCTCGTGGACGAACTCCCGCAGGTGCGGGGCCGCTTGGCCGGCCCGGCCGGGGGTGAGGACCGTGGTGCTGATCGTGGCGGGGGTGCGGTAGCCGAGCCAGGCGACGACGGCGGTGCGGGCGCGCGGCTGCTCGTGGGTCAGGCGCCGGTACAGGGAGTCGGCGGCGGTGTGGAAGCGGGCGTAGGTGTCCAGGGTGGTGTCGGAGCCGGGGACCAGGACGGCGATACGGGTGGCCTGCGCCAGGTCGCCGAGGACCTCGGTGACCTGGCCGGTGCCTCTGGCGTCGAAGTGGAGGAGGTGACGGGACGGGGAGGCGAGGGCCCGGTCGGCGGCGGCGCGCGAGGTGTCGCCGTGGGCGGCGGCCATGCGGGCGGCCTCGGCCGCGTCGGCGCGGTTGGCCGCGTAGACGGTGGCGAGGGCGGTCGGGGTGAGGGGGTTGGGGAGCGTGGCGGGGGGTGGGGCGGGGATGTGGGGGGTGGCGGCCGCGGAGAGGGGGAGGACCACGGCGGTGGTGAGGAGGGCGGCGAGGAGGGTGCGGCGGGTTCTGGAGAGGGGTGCGGACGCGGGTGCGGGCGCAGGCACGGGTGCGGGCGCAGGCACGGGTGCGGGCGCAGGCACGGGTGCGGGCGCAGGCACGGGTGCGGGCGCGGGTGGCGAGCGCGGGGGCGAACCGGAGTCCGTGGAGTAGGGCTCGCTGGTCGGCGATGCGTCGGCGAGGGGGATTACGCTCGCCCGCGCTCGCGGGGTGCCGCTGCGCCCCCCTGTGCCGCCCTTGGCGGCACGCGTGCCCGCAGCTGGCCGAACCGGAAGGGCACTCACCCGGCTCCGCAGCTGCCCGCGGTCGCGGAGCGAGCCGAGCACATAGCCGACGCCCTGCCTCCGCCGTGCCCGTCGGGGCGTGAGCTTCCCCGTCACGTTCCCCATCGCGGACCTCCCCGTTCAGTTCGCCCGGGTATCGGGCTGGTCTGATCGGGAAGTTACGGAGCGGGGTGTGTCGTTCGCGTCCCGCTCGGGAGCTCTTCCTCGGCGTAGCTCTCAGGTACTACGGGTATCTCCGGGGCGGCCCCCGAGGGGTACCCCACCCGTGTTCAGTAGGCCAGTTGGGCGATCTCCTCCGTCACCACCGCGCACGCGTCCGCCGCCGGGTCGATCAGCGGGAAGTGCCCGACCTCCTCCAGCAGCGTCAGCCCCACCACCTCGCCCGCCCTGGCCGCCGCGTCCGCGTAGGACTCGGCGACCGCCTGGGGGACGACCGTGTCGGTGCGGCCCTGGACCAGGGTGGTCGCGATGCCGGTGGGGAGGAGCAGCGCCGGGTCCGCGTACCCCTGACGGTCAGCGAACTTCGCTTCGCCTCCCAGGAGTTGCAGCGCGGCGTTGCCGCAGACGTCCAGCTTCTCCGCCATCGCGAAGTCGGCGATCGGGGCCAGCGCCACGACCCCGCGGAGCGGAGCGGGGGCGGAGGTGCGCCACGGGGCGTCGGCGGGCAGCACGTGCCGCGCCGCCGCCCACAGGGCCAGGTGCCCGCCCGCCGAGTGGCCGGTGAGGACGGTACGGCGCAGGTCCGCCTGCGGCAGCGCCTCGCGGGCCAGGGCGGGCAGCGCGTCCAGGGCCGCGGCGACGTCGTCGAAGGTGTCCGGCCAGCGCCCGGCGACCGGTGCCGTACCGCCCTGCGCGGGCAGCGTCGCGCCGCGCCGGTACTCGACGTTGGCCACGGCGAAGCCGCGCCGGGCCAGGTAGTCGGCGAACGGGGTGACGTGGCGGCGGTCGTACGGTGCCCGCCAGGCGCCGCCGTGCAGGACCACGATCAGGGGGGCCGACGGCCCGCCGGCGCGCGGGGCGTAGAAGTCGATCACCTGGTCGGGGTGGTCGCCGTAGGCCGCTGTGGCGTCGGGCTCGACGTGCGGGTGCGAGAAGGCCGACTCCTCCTCGGCTGCGGCCCGTTCTGCTGCGGCGTCGTCCGGCATGCTCCAACCTCTCAGCGGCGTATTGATGTTGGCGGACCGGGAGGGAGATCGGCCGTTGGCCGGGACGGTATCAGGCCGATGACGTGCGCGGACACGTGGATGTCACGCACGGTGAGGATTAAACGGATCTGTACCGTCCCGGCCCCGCGACACGGGTCGCCGTATCCCCATGTCGACCCGCTCAGCCCGCGCAGTACGTCAGACGACCTGCCCCAGCACCCGCGCCGCCCGCTCCACGTCGGCGAAGCCGACGTACAGCGGGGTGAACCCGAAGCGGAGGACGTCGGGGTGCCGGAAGTCCCCGACCACACCCCGCTCGATCAGCCGTGCCATCACGTCCCCGGCGTCGGCGCAGCGCAGCGCGATCTGGCTGCCGCGCTCCTCGTGCGCCACCGGGGTCAGACACTCGACGCGGCCCGCCGGCAGGTACGCCTCGACGCACTCCAGGAAGAAGTCCGTCAGGGCGAGGGACTTGGCCCGTACGGCGTCCACCGCGACCCCGTCCCAGACCTCCAGCGCCGCCTCCAGGGCCAGCATGGAGAGGATGTCCGGGGTGCCGACCCGCCCGCGCAGCGCGCCCGGCGCGGGTGCGTAGGACGGGCTCATGCCGAACGGCTCGGCGTGCGAGTTCCAGCCCGGCAGCGGGGAGTCGAAGCGGTCCTGCAACTCTCGCCGCACGTACAGGTACGCCGGTGAACCCGGGCCGCCGTTCAGGTACTTGTAGGTGCAGCCGACCGCCAGGTCCACCCCGTGCTCGTCGAGGCCGACCGGCAGCGCGCCCGCGCTGTGGCACAGGTCCCAGACGGCCACGGCGCCGGCCGCGTGGATCGCGGCGGTGAGGGCCGGGAGGTCGTGCAGCCGGCCGGTGCGGTAGTCCACGTGGTTCAGGAGGACGGCGGCGGTGCGGTCGCCGAGGGCGTCGCGCACCCCGGCCGGGGTCACCGGACGCAGCACGCGGCCCGTCAGGCGGGCGGCGGACTCGGCGATGTAGCCGTCGGTGGGGAAGGTGGTCGCGTCGACGAGAATCTCGTCACGGCGCTCCCCCGCGAGCCGCACCGCACCCACAAGTGCCTTGAACACGTTGACACTTGTCGAGTCGCCGACCACGATCTGCCCGGCTTCGGCGCCCACCAGCGGGGCGATCCGGTCGCCGATCCGCTCCGGCGCCGTCCACCAGCCGCTCTCGTCCCAGGACCGGATGCGCAGTTCGCCCCACTGCCGTCGTACGACGTCCTCGACCCGGCCGGGGACGTGCGCGGGCAGGGCGCCCAGGGAGTTGCCGTCGAGGTAGACGCCCGCGGCGCCGGCCGCGTGCTCGGACCCGGTGTCGAGGACGAAGCGCTCGCGCACCCCGGCCAACTCGTCCGCCGCGTCCAGCTTTTCCGCCCTCAGCGCGAGCTCAGACATGGGACCTCGCCGTCCACAGCTCCGGGAACACGTTCTTGCGGGCGCGCTTCTCCAGCCAGGCGACGCCGGCCGAACCGCCGGTGCCGGGCTTGGCGCCCATCGCGCGGCGGGTGGCGACCAGGTGGTCGTTGCGCCAGCGCCAGACGAGTTCGGCCACGTCGGTCAACGCCTCGCCGAGCCGGGCGAGTTCGGCGTCCTCGGAGCCGGAGTAGACGGCGGTCCAGGCCGCCTCCACGGCGTCGTCGGCCTCGTAGCGCGCGGAGACGTCACGGTGCAGCACCGCGTCCGGGACGGCGTGGCCGCGGCGCGCGAGCAGCCGTACCGCCTCGTCGTACAGGCTCGGCTCGTGCAGGGCCTTCTCCAGTTCCGCGTGGACGCGGGGCGCGCCGCGGTGCGGGACGAGCATGGACGCGGACTTCTCGCCGAGCAGGAACTCCATCCGCCGGTACATCGCCGACTGGAAGCCGGAGCCCTCGCCGAGGGCGGAGCGGTAGGAGTTGAACTGGGCGGGGGTGAGCTGGCCGAGCGGCTTCCAGGAGGCGTTCAGCGCCTCCAGCTCACGGGTGGAACGCTTCAGCGCGGCGATCGCGGTGGGGACGTCGTCGCCGCGCAGGGCCGCCGCTGCGGTCTCCCACTCGTGGACGATGACGGTGAACCACAGCTCCATGACCTGGGTCGTGACCAGGAAGACCATCTCTCCGGGGTCGTCGGAGAGGGTGTGCTGGAGGTGGGTGAGCACGTCCGCCTTGACGTAGTCCTCGTACGGCGTCGTGCCGGCGAAGTCGAGATGCGGGGTCTCGGGCTCGTTCGTTGCGAGAGCCTCTTGGGACATCGCTGTCTCCTGTTGTACTCCGGGTAGCGGTCCGCCCCTGCCGATGCCGACACGGGGGCCCCGGTCCCCACCCGCATCTTGCGCAACGTACCCCGCACTCGGCAAGGCCCGCCCCCTGCGGGACGGGCCACACCGCCGAACGGATGACTCAGCCGAGGGTCTGCGCCGCGGTCGGGGAGGAGTCCTTCAGGAACTGCGAGCAGCGCTCGTACTCCTCCTGCTCGCCGATCGCCTGCGCGGCGCGGGCGAGCGCGTGCAGGGCCCGCAGGAAGCCGCGGTTGGGCTCGTGCTCCCACGGCACCGGGCCGTGCCCCTTCCAGCCGTTGCGCCGCAGCGCGTCCAGGCCGCGGTGGTAGCCGGTACGGGCGTAGGCGTACGACTCGACGACCGAGCCGCGCTCGAACGCGTCGTCGGCCAGCCGGGCCCAGGCGAGCGAGGAGGTGGGGTACTTCGCGGCGACGTCCGCGGGAGCGGTGCCCTGGGCCAGCAGCTCGCGCGGGGCGGGCTCGTCGGGGAGGTGGGTGGGGGGCGGGCCGCCGAGGAGGTTTTCGTGGATGCTCATGGGTCCAGTCTGAGGGATTCGCCGCCGCGCGTCGGAGGCGGCCGCGGGCACCGCGGTCAGGTGAGTCCCTCCGCCTCCAGCGGCGGGGTCGTGATGTTGCCGTGGGTGCGGCACTCCGGGCGGCGGCAGCCCGGGGTGGGACGGCGTACCAGGGTGAAGGCCAGGACGGAGCCCAGCACCAGGACGGCCGCGCAGATCGGCATCGCGCGGCCGAAGGCCGCGTCGAAGGCGGTCGCCGACCGGTACGCCTCCGGGCCCATCCCGGCGAGCAGGGGCAGTCCCGCCACCGCGATCAGTCCCGCCGCCCGGGCCGCCGCGTTGTTGATGCCGCTGGCGATGCCCGCGCGGGCGGTGTCCACGGAGGCGAGGACCGTCGCGGTGAGCGGGGCGACCAGGGTGACCATGCCGGCGCCCATGACGAGGACCGCGGGCAGGACGTCCGTCAGGTAGTTCGCGTGCTCGCCCACCCGGAGCATCAGCAGCATCGCCGCGGCGCAGAGCAGCGGGCCCACGGTGAGCGGGATCCGGGGGCCGATCCGGTCCGCGAGGGCGCCCGAGCGGGCGGAGAGGAACAGCATCAGGACCGTCGACGGCAGCAGGGCCGTACCGGCGGCGAGGGCCGAGTAACCCGCCACCACCTGGAGCTGCAGCGCGGTCAGGAAGAAGAAGCCGCTGAAGGCCGCGTACACGCACAGGGTGACGATGTTGACCGCCGTGAACTGGCGGGAGGAAAAGATGTCCAGCGGCAGCATCGGGTCCTGGCGGCGCTTCTCGACCCGTACGAACGCCACCCCGGTCCCGACCCCCGCGACGGCCACCACGACGCCGGTCACCCCGCCCTCGATCAGCGCGTACGTCACCAGGCCGAGCGCGAGCGCGCCCAGCACCGCGCCAAGGACGTCGAAGCGGCCGTGCACACGCTGTCCCCCACTCTCCGAGCGGGAGGTGCCCCCAGAGGACTCCGGGACATGGCGCAGGGCCACCGGGACGCAGAGCAGGGCCAGCGGGACGTTCAGGAGGAAGACCCAGCGCCAGCCGGGGCCGTCCACCAGCCAGCCGCCCAGGAACGGGCCGACGGCCGCACCGATACCGCCGAAGCCCGACCACAGGCCGACCGCCCGCGCCCGGTCGTCGGGGTGGAAGGAGGCCTGGATGAGGGCGAGCGAGCCGGGGGTCAGCAGCGCGCCGCCGACGCCCTGGAAGGCACGGGCGCCGATCAGCACGGCGTCGGTGGGGGCCAGACCGCACATCAGGGACGCGGCGGCGAACCAGACCACGCCCGTCACGAACACCTTCCGGCGGCCGTACCGGTCGCCGAGCGAGCCGCCGAGCAGGATGAGCCCGGCCAGCGTCAGCATGTACGCGTTGACCGTCCACTGGAGCGCGGACAGGCTCGCGTCCAGGTCCTCGCCGATGCGGGGCAGGGCGACGTTGACGACCGTGGAGTCCAGCAGGGCCATGCTGGAGCCGAGGACCGTGGTGAGCAGGATCCACTTGCCCTGCGGGGAGGCGAGCCGGACGTCGGGCATGGGTCCAGGTATACAGCGGACCCGGCGCCGTAGACAGGCGCCGGGTCCCCTGGATCACCGTTTACTTGATCTTGTTGCCCGCGGAGCGCAGGTTCTGCGTGGCCTCGACGACCCGGGCGGCCATGCCCGCCTCGGCCAGCTTGCCCCAGGTGCGCGGGTCGTAGGTCTTCTTGGAGCCGACCTCGCCGTCGACCTTCAGGACGCCGTCGTAGTTCTTGAACATGTGGTCGGCGACCGGGCGGGTGAAGGCGTACTGGGTGTCGGTGTCGAGGTTCATCTTCACGACGCCGTTCTCCAGCGCGGTCAGGATCTCCTGCTCGGTGGAGCCGGAACCGCCGTGGAAGACGAAGTCGAACGGCGACTGCTTGCCGAACTTCGCGGCCACGCCGTCGTTCAGCTCCTTGAGCAGGTCGGGGCGGAGCACGACGTTGCCCGGCTTGTACACGCCGTGCACGTTGCCGAAGGAGGCGGCGAGCAGGTAGCGGCCCTTCTCGCCGAGACCGAGCGCCTCCGCCGTGCGGATCGCGTCGTCGACCGTGGTGTACAGGGAGTCGTTGATCTCGTGGGAGACGCCGTCCTCCTCGCCACCGGTCGGGGTGATCTCGACCTCGAGGATGATGTTGGCGCGGCGGGCCTGCTCCAGCAGCTCCTGCGCGATCGCGAGGTTGTCGGCGAGGGTCTCGGCCGAGCCGTCCCACATGTGCGACTGGAAGAGCGGGTTGCGGCCGTTCTTCACGCGCTCCTCGGAGATCGCGAGCAGCGGGCGTACGTACCCGTCGAGCTTGTCCTTCGGGCAGTGGTCGGTGTGCAGCGCGATGTTGACGGGGTACTTCTCGGCGACGATGTGCGCGAACTCGGCGAGCGCGACCGCGCCGGAGACCATGTCCTTCTTGTACTGGCCGCCCAGGAACTCCGCGCCGCCGGTCGAGATCTGGACGATGCCGTCGCTCTCCGCCTCCGCGAAGCCGCGCAGCGCCGCGTGCAGGGTCTGGGTCGAGGTGACGTTGATGGCCGGGTAGGCGAACTTGCCTGCCTTCGCCCGGTCGAGCATCTCGTTGTAGACCTCGGGGGTTGCGATGGGCATCTGTCCGCTCCTTGGGTGTGCGGGTCGGGTAATGCTGTTTCTCTACGGCCCTGACCTAGACCTGTGTGGGGGCGACGTCATCGTCGGCCCCATCTTTCCAGACCTGAACCGATGCTCCCGGCGCCGGTCAAATCCGGGTCAATCCCACGCGTCAACCGGCGTGTCAGTCCAGTCCCAGTTCGTCCTTCGAGAAGGCGAAGAGGTACGGCACACCGGCGCCCTCCTGGATCTTCTCGGCGGCGCCCGTCGCCCGGTCGACGATGGTGGCGACGGCGACCACCTCGGCGCCGGCCTCGCGCACGGCCTCGACGGCGGTGAGCGGGGAGCCGCCGGTGGTGGAGGTGTCCTCGACGACCAGGACGCGCCGGCCCTTGATCTCCGGACCCTCGACCCGGCGCTGCATGCCGTGCGCCTTGGCCGCCTTGCGCACGACGAAGGCGTCCAGCCGACGGCCCCGGGCGGCGGCCGCGTGCAGCATGGCGCCGGCGACCGGGTCGGCGCCCATGGTGAGCCCGCCGACGGCGTCGAACTCCAGGTCCGCGGTCAGGTCCAGCAGCACCTGGCCGACCAGCGGGGCCGCCTCACCGTCGAGGGTGACGCGGCGGAGGTCGACGTAGTAGTCGGCCTCCAGCCCCGACGACAGGGTCACCCGGCCGCGCACCACGGCCTTGTCCTTGATCTGTTGCAGCAGCTCAGCACGTACGTCGCTCATGCCGACCAGCTTAGAGCCGCGTCCACGTCCAGGTGGTCGCCGCTTCCAGCGGCTCCAGCGGGGTGACGAGCCTCGGCAGCGTGTTGAGCCCGTTCGGCGGTCCGGTCTGCGGCTCCACGCACACGGCGGCCTCCTGCTCGTCGTAGACGACGACCCACTGCTCGCGGGAGGCGACCTCGAGCGCCAGCTGCCCCGGCCAGGTGAGGGTGACGTCGACGCCGTCGGGCATGCCGAAGCAGTCGTCCCAGGGGCCGGGCTTCGGGTCGATGCGGTTGCCGGTGGGCAGGTGGTCGGCGCCGCGCTCCTCCTGCCAGGCGGGGGCGAAGTCGACCTGGGCGTCCTGGCCGCCGAGGTTCCGGTTGAACCAGGGGTGCCAGCCGATCTGCGCCGGGAAGGAGTTGTCGTACGTCTCGACGCCCATCGTCAGCGTCAGCGAGTCCTCGGTGAGCTGCACGGCGTGGGTGACGCGGGCGGGGTGCGGCCAGGGGGCGACGAGTTCGTACGTGATGACGGCCTCGTCCGCCGAGACGCGCGCGGTGCGCCAGGCGCCGTCGCGGGCGGTGCCGTGGATGGCGTGCGGCGGGGAGTTGAGGGGCATCTGGACGGGCGTGGCGCCGTCGAGGAAGCGGCCGTCCCGGATCCGGCCGCACCAGGGGACCATCGGGAAGCAGCCGAAGCGGTCGCCTTGGCGGAGGAGTTCCAGGGAGCCGATCTTGAGGCCGGCGATGCGGCCGCCGTTGCGGGGGTGGATGCGGACTTCCGCGTCGCCTGCGGTCAGCGTGATGTCTTCGTTACTCACGGGATGACAGTACTGGGGGGCGGGGGTGGGCTTTCGAGTGCGGGAGGGTGGGGGTTGCTCGCGCAGTTCCCCGCGCCCCTTTCGGGCCGCCTTGATTCACCGGCGTTTGCGCAGTGCCCTCGTCACCACGATCGCCGACGCCAGCGCCAGTGCCGCCGCCGGGGCCGCCCAGCGCAGGGCCGAACTCCCTGCCACCGTCTGCGGGACCGGGACCGGGGCGTACCGCCCTCTCGGGGGTGCGTGGTCGACCTCCTCCGCGCTGCGGCCGATCATCGTCCGGCGGGCGTGGGCCGCCTCGGCGAAGATCTCGGGGAGGGGTTCCTCGATCGGCACTTCCACCGGCTCCGCCGATTCCCCGGGTTCGGGGGCTTCGGAAACTTCGGGCTCTTCGGGAGCCAGGGGCGAGGGGGGGACCTCCACATCGAGGACGGACCGCGCCGGTCCGGCCGGGGCCTCGGGCTCCGCCTCCCCCAGTCCCTCCACGAAGCGGCTCAGCAGCCTCGCCGCCGCCGACTCCACCGCCTCCGCGGCCAGTTCCGCGGCCCGGCCGCCGACGGAGGCGGTGCCGGTCACCGTGACCTCGCAGCCCTCCGCCACGTCCGCGAGGCGCAGGGTGAGCGCCAGCTTCACCGTGCCCGTGCCGCGCGCCTCGGTGGCGTCGCCGTCGACCGCGTAGGAGCCGTCGTCGTGGGGGGTGACGCGCAGGGCACCCCGGTAGGTGATCGAGTGGCTGCCGATCCGGACCTTGAGGCGGCCCGTGCCGGGGGCTGCGCCCGCGTCCTGCTGGAGGCCGGGGACCGCCCGGGCGACCCGTGCGGGGTCGGCCAGCGCCTCCCTGAGCCGAGCGCTCGGGGCCGGTACGTACACCTGGTGCTCCATGGCGTCTGAGCGTACCCAGGAGTCGGCTCCCCACACCCTCCCCGACGCACGGCACGTCGCCGGGGCAGGCCGACGCCACGTTGACGGAACACTTCCCCGCACCACGCGTCCCAGTCGTCCCAGTGTCCCTCTCCCAGTACCGGGCCCCGCGCCCGACCCCGTTCAATAGCCCGGATCCACCAGTGTGGAGGGTGGCAGGGAGGTCGTCGGGGTGGGGAGGGCGTCCTGGGTCAGGGAGCGTTGGGTCAGGGTTCGCAAGGGGGGCGCGTCGGGGGGGAGTCGCAGGCGGGGTTCGCGGCCGTCGGCGGTCGCCAGGAGGAAACCCCAGTCGTGCGGGGCCCTGGACTCGCCCGCGGAGCGGTCGGGGCCCGGGGTGAAGCCCGCGTCGTGGCCGAGGACGCGGTAGGGGGCCGGGACCAGGCCCGCGGCCCGCAGGGTGGCCGCGACCGTCCAGAAGGTGCGGGGGCGCGCCTGCACCGGACCGGCGTGCACGACCAGGCGCCCGCCGGGGGTGAGGACGCGGCGGGCCAGTCCGTAGAACTCCTCGGAGTACAGCTTGGCGCTGGCGGTGATGCCGGGGTCGGGCAGGTCGGCGATGACGACGTCGTAGCCGTAGCGCGGTGTCTCGCGCAGCCAGCGGAAGGCGTCGGCGGTGGCCACGTGGACGCGGGGGTCGTCGTAGGCGTGGCCGTTGAGTGCGGCGAGGGCCGGGTCGTGGCGGGCCAGGCGGATCAGCCCGGCGTCGAGTTCCACCACGTCGACCCGCCGGACGCCGGGTTCGCGGAGCACCTCCCGGGCGGCCATGCCGTCACCGCCGCCGAGGATCAGCACGCGCGCGTGCGGGCCGTTCATCGCGGGGTGGACGAGCGCCTCGTGGTACCGGCGTTCGTCCCGGCCGCCGACCCGCAGCCGGCCGTCGAGGAAGAGGTCGAGGGGCCGCCCGTGGGTGCCGCCGGCGAGGACGATCTCCTGGACGTCGGTCTGGAGGGCGACCCGGACGTCGTCGCCGTAGACGGCGTGCCGTGCCGCCCGTTCGAAGTCGTCGACGAGGACGGCGGCTGAGGCGAGGACGCCGAGGACGGTGAGGTTGGCGACGACCAGGGTCCAGCGGGCCCGCCGGGACAGGTCGCGGCGGAACAGGCCGAGGACCAGGGAGGCCCCGGCCACCACGTTGACCGTGCCGGTGAGCAGGGTGCCCGTCAGCTGGCCGAGCACCGGCAGCAGCAGGAACGGGAAGGCCAGCCCGCCGACCAGCGCGCCGACGTAGTCCGCCGCGAACAGGTCGGCCACCGCGCCGCCCGCGTCCTGCCGGCGGATCCGCTGGATGAGCTCCATCAGCAGCGGCACCTCGGCGCCGATGAGCAGCCCGATGACGAGGGAGAACGCGACCAGCAGGCAGCGTGGGCCGGCCGTCCACAGGCCGCCCCAGCCGCCGGTCCAGGCGAAGACGGCGTACAACGCCATGGCGCTGCACCCGCCGACCAGCGCCAGCACGGCCTCCACCGCGGCGAACCCGGCCGCCGCGTGCCAGCGCAGCCGCTTCGCGCCGAGCGAGCCGATCCCCATCGCGAAGACCATGACGGACAGCACGACGGACGCCTGGGTGACCGAGTCGCCGATCAGGTACGAGGCGAGGGCGACGAGTTCGAGTTCGTACACCAGCCCGCAGGCCGC
This sequence comes from Streptomyces sp. NPDC006655, assembly GCF_040703965.1. Taxonomy (NCBI): domain Bacteria; kingdom Bacillati; phylum Actinomycetota; class Actinomycetes; order Kitasatosporales; family Streptomycetaceae; genus Streptomyces; species Streptomyces sp. NPDC006655. Next base: position 33,700 of record NZ_JBEYJU010000052.1, read on the forward strand.
GCAGACGAAGACGCACGCCAGCACCAGCAGGCGGCCCGTCCCCGGCCGCACGGGCAGCGGCGCGGGGGTGCCCCAGGGCGGCGGTGCGCCGGGAGGGGCGGGTGCGTGCGGTTCGATCACTCTGCGACGTTACGTCACTCGCTCGGTACGCTTCGTCACCCACACGTGTGGAACTCGCGGGCTTTGACGCCCAGTTGGTTTATGTCATCGACCGATGGACTGCGGCACCGGAGCCCGGACGCCGACCCTGGTCCGGGTCGCCACCAGCTGGCCGTCCTGCGGGTAGGCGTGCCAGGTCCGCCAGTGCACCTGCCCCTCGTACCGCTGCGCCAGCATCGCGGTGAACGCGTGCGGGCTGCCCGGGAAGACCCCGGCGAGGCCGTGCGGGTGCTCGGAGACGAGCGCGAGCAGTTCCTGGGCACGGCCGGCGAAGGAGCCGGGTGACAGCACCTCGACGCGGGCCGCGAACTCGTACTCCCAGTCGCCGATGCGCTTGGCGACTCCGAGCGGCAGGGGGGTGCTGGACCCCGGGATGCACGCCACCGTCTCCGAACAGCCGCCCCGCTCCTCCTCCAGGAGCACCTGGTGGGACGCGCCGAGCAGTCTCAGCTGCAGCTTCGCCCTCGTCAGTTCCAGGTCGAGGGTGGCCAGGGCGGGCAGCGGCTCACGCCCCAGGGCCCAGGCGAGGTCGGCCGCGCGCGTATCGGTGTAGGAGGTGTTCAGGGTCGTGAGCATGGATCGGCTCCGCTAACACGCAAAAGACGGGGAGTGTGGTCCGGCGCACCTCGGTCGACACCGGGAGATCGGCCCGGCCGGCCCAGCCGGGGAAGGGGTGTCGTCAGGACGCCCGAGGCGCTGCTTTGGTGATTTAGAGGGAATCATGAACTGTGCCGCTGCCACAGCGTTTTTACCCAACTTCGTGGGGTTTCCATCCCTCAGAGGGCTCCACAGCTCAACTGTTCAACCAGTCGTGCGCCATGTTCCGCCCGGCGCGCGCCAGGGCGCCCGCGGAGGGCTCCCCCGCCCTCCCGCCGGACGCCCCGGTCCCCCGTTTCCCCCTCCCCCGTCCCCCTCCCGGTTCCCCGGGTCAGTTGCCTCCGCCGCAGCCGCCCCCGCCTCCGCACGAGGAGCCGCCTCCACAGGAGGAGTGACCGCCGCACGAGGAGTGCCCACCCCCGCAGGAATGCCCCCCGTGCCCGCCGCCGTGCCCCCCGTGCCCGCTGTGCCCGCCGTGCGACGACGAGGACGACCCGCTGTCCCCCGCCCACCAGCTGCGCGAGCCGTCGTACGCGGAGGACCCGCCCCCGCCGCGCGCCGCCCCCTTGCCCGCCCCGCCCCTGCGGACCGCCCCCCGGACGATCGCCAGGCAGACGATCGCGGCCACCACCACGATGACTACGGTGCCCATGGCGTCACCTGCTTTCTTCCCCCTGGGGCGACCCCCGTGGGCGCCCCGGCCGCCGCGGAAGCGCGGCGTGAACCTGGGATGCCCGGCCGTCTCACCAGCCAAAGCAGAGTTGAGGAACTCCAGAGCTTGGGCGCAGGATGACCGGCATGACCTCCAGTGAACGCCCGCTCCTGAACCGCCGGCTCGCCGAGTTCGGGACCACGATCTTCGCCGAGATGTCCGCCCTGGCGCTGCGCACCGGGTCCATCAACCTGGGCCAGGGGTTCCCGGACACCGACGGTCCCGAGGAGGTCAGGGAGGCCGCCGTGCGCGCGCTGCGCGAGGGGCGCGGCAACCAGTACCCGCCGGGCCCCGGCGTCCCCGAGCTGCGCGGCGCGATCGCCGCGCACCAGGAGCGCCGGTACGGACTGTCGTACGACCCGGACGCCGAGGTGCTCGTCACGGCGGGGGCGACGGAGGCGATCGCCGCCGCTCTGCTGGCCCTCGTGGAGCCCGGTGACGAGGTCGTCGCCCTGGAGCCGTACTACGACTCCTACGCGGCCTGCATCGCGATGGCCGGCGGCACCCGGGTGCCGGTCACGCTCCGCCCGGACGGCGGCGCGTTCCGCCTCGACCTCGACGAGCTGCGCGCCGCCGTCACCCCGCGCACCCGGGTCCTCCTGGTCAACACCCCGCACAACCCGACCGGCACGGTCCTCACCCGCGCCGAGCTGACCGCGATCGCCGAACTGGCGGTGGAGCGGGACCTGCTGGTGGTGACGGACGAGGTGTACGAGCACCTGGTCTACGACGAGGCGGAACACATCCCCCTCGCCACCCTCCCCGGCATGCGCGGGCGCACGGTCACCATCGGGTCGGCCGGCAAGACCTTCTCCTTCACCGGCTGGAAGGTCGGCTGGGTGACCTCGACGCCGGAACTGGTGGCCGCGGTCCGCTCGGCCAAGCAGTTCCTGACGTACGTCGCCTCCGGGCCCTTCCAGTACGCCGTGGCCGAGGCCCTGCGCCTGCCCGACTCGTACTTCGCGGACTTCCGCGCGGACATGCTGGCCAAGCGGGATCTGCTCGCGGGCGGCCTGGAGCGGGCGGGCTTCAAGGTCTTCCGCCCGGCCGGCACGTACTTCATCACCACCGACATCCGCCCCCTCGGTGAAAGCGACGGCTTCGCCTTCTGCCGTGCGCTGCCCGAGCGCTGCGGGGTGGTCGCGATCCCCAACGCGGTCTTCTACGACCACCGCGAGCAGGGTGCGCCCTTCGTACGGTTCGCCTTCTGCAAGCGCACGGGGGTGCTGGAGGAGGCCGCCATCCGGCTCAAGACGCTGGCCGGGTAACGGCCGACAGCCGCACCGGCAAGGGTCCCGGCCTGAATCACGGCGCAGCGCGTAGATGTCGCAGGTCGTAGAGCGGCGCGGGGAACGGACGAGCGCGACTGCTGACGCGGAGCTGCACGACCGGGTGGAGCGACTGCCCGGTCCACCGACCTCGCCGGCCTCCCTCGGCGGGGCCTGCCGCGCGGCACGCGAGCGGGTGCGTGAACACGGTGCGGGCCGGGGCACGGCAAACGGCCCGCTCGGCTCCCTCGTCCTGACGGCGGGGCAGTACCTGACGTACTCGGCGTCGGCCTCCGCCGCAAGCGTGACCTGCTCGGCAACGGCCTGCGGGCAGCCGGGTTCGAGGTCGACCAGCCCCGTGGCGCGTTTTTCGTCAGCACTCAGAAGATCCCCTTGTACCCCCGCCACCCGGTGGCGGCGGTGAACGTCACAGCGCGGCCGTCCCCGGTGGCGTACGGCCCCGAACCGCGGCCGTCCCACTTCCGCCAGGTCCGGGTGCCGGGTGTCCCGTCCGCGGCGACCGACCGGGTGCAGTACGACGAGATCCTGATCGTCTTCGCGACGGCCACCGCGTCGGCGACCCCAGGCCCCTTCTCGGCGCACCTGCCGTTGTCGGTGACGTCGATGCCGTCGCCGCGCGCCGGACAAAAAGCTCCCTGCCGCAGCGGGCGCCCCCTGCGTCCGGATCGCATTCTGCGCACGCACCGAGGTGCTGCTGGATGCGGCGGAAAGGGTTCGCAAAGCCCTCGCGCACCGACCGCTGCCGCAGGTCGGTCCTCGCATTCTCCGTCGCCCGCCCCGCCCCACCCGCCCGGAACGTCCGCATTGGAGGCCGCATGCTCCCGACCGTCGTACCTGCGCTTGTCGCACCACAGAGCGAGACGTACAATTTCTTGTACGTCGAAGGAGGGTTGATCGTGAAGACCATGACATATTCCGAGTCCCGCGCGCGGTACGCCGAGGTGCTCAACTCCGTCACCGACGACCGCGAGGAGGTCGTCATCACCCGGGCCGGACATGAGCCGGTCGTCATCGTCTCCCTTGAGGACTACGAGTCCCTGAAGGAGACCGCGTACCTGCTGCGAAGCCCAGCCAACGCCCGACGCCTGCTCGCCTCCATCGACGAGCTGGAGAACGGCGGCGGCACCGTACGCGAGCTGGCGACCGACGAATGAGGGCCCCGAGTTGAAGATCACCTTCTCCTCCCGCGCCTGGGAGGACTACCTGTGGTGGCAGCTACAGGACCGGAAGATCCTGAAGCGCATCAACACGCTCATCGCGGACATCGCCCGGAACGGCAACGAGGGGATCGGTAAACCGGAACCGCTCAAGCACGGATTCCAGGGCTACTGGTCGCGCCGTATCAACGACGAGCACAGACTGATCTACAAGGCCACCGAGGACGCCGTCCTGATCGCACAGTGCCGCTACCACTACGAGAGCTGACCGGTGAACCGCGGCGATCCACCGGTCCCCCGGCCGCGCTGTCGCTCATCGCGGAACCGGTGGTACCGGCTCCAGGAGCGCTCGTCACCGGCGAGGACGTCCTTGAAGCGCCGGAAGGCTCCCCGCCCACCGATGCGATCCGCAGCCGGTCGGCAAGGGCGGCGTCCTCGACCTCTTCGATGAACAGCTCCATGTCCCGGTAACCGGCCCGGGAACCCAGAGCCGGCTCGTACAGCCATCGCTCGGGATCGTCGTCCTCCTCGGCCTCGGGCCCAGGCCCCAGCTCATCGGTGAAAGCAGGCCGGCACTCCCCGGTGGACAGATCGATCCGGCCACCGGACTCGGCCTGGTCGCCCTCCAGCAGCATGGCGAGCATCTCCAGATCGACCGCGAGCGGGCGCAGGAAGGGGATCGCCGCGTCTCCCGTGGCCGCCCGCAACCGGTCCCCAGTTCCTCATCGCCCCGGAAGCCGCGCTCCTGGAGCGCGCCGAGAAACAAGGCCGCCATCTCCGCAGCCCCCGGCAGGCCCTGCGCCGCTGCCCCGGCCACACCATCGCCGGCCAGCTGCAGCACCTCACGCACGGGTCCACGACGCAACGCCGCAGGCAACGCCACTCCGTCCTGCGCGTGCAGCGCGCCACGCAGGGCCCGCAGCCCGTCCTCGCCCCATCCCTCAACCACGACCCCGACGGTAACGCGCCACCGAGGACGTACGACGCCGGGACCCATCGGTTTCCCTCCGCCCGGCTCCGTGCCAGTGCCGGCACACCCGGCGCCCGGGGGCAGGCGGTGTTGCCCGGTCAGCGGCGCCGCCTGCGGCCGCTCTTGCCTGAGGAGCGCCGTGCCTTCCGGGCGCGGCCGACGCGGGCGCCGTGGGTACCCAGTGCCCGGGCCGCCAGCTGCCTGAGCTCGTCGAGTCCGACCCGGTCCGGGTGCGCGGAGTGCAACGCGGCGGCAACCGCGTCCCTGGCCTGGGAGCCCTGGGCGCGCAGCGTCTCCTCGGCGCCCTCTCCGCCGCCCGCCAACTCCACGAACTGAAGCAGGCTCTCGGCGAGCACCAGCAGAGACTCTCCATCGGTCATGTCCTCTGGGGACAGCAACTCACGGTGCGCCAGCGCGTTCAGCGCCAGCGGCGCCAACTGTGGGTCTCGCCGCAGCGTGCGCAGCAGCAGCTCGCCCTCACCGTCCGGCAACGCCGCCAGCAGCACGTCGAGCATCGCCTGCGCGCGCGTGCGGAAGGTCATGGTCCTTACGGCGTCGGTCAGTTGCCGCAGGGCACCTTCCCGCTCGCCGCGGGACGTGATCCAGCCGGCCAGCTCCGTGCGGGCGGCGTCCGGGTCGTACTCCTCGGCCAGCACCCCCAGCAGGCCGGCCGCCGGCGCCTGGGCCAGTTCACCGACCAACGGTGCGTCCCTGCCGGCCGCCAGCAGCCGCTGTCGTACGGCCCGGGTACCGAGCTCGGTGAGACGGATGAGCTCGACCGGCCCGGCGGTCAGCTCCTCCCGCCGGGCATCGGCACGCTCCCGCGCCGCCGGGTCCGTTGCCGCCCCCGCGACGCCCAGCAGCTCCGCGAGCTCCGGCGGCATGTCCGCGAGCAGTTCGGGACCGGCATCGGAGGGATCGATGTCGAGGAACACCGGATCGGCCATCCCACGGTCACGCTCGATCGCGCCCAGGTCGTCCAGCAGGTCGAGCACCACGTGCAGGTCCCGGTCGGCGTGCTCGAACCACATCCGGTGCTGAAGGTCCGACCCGGCGTCGAGCTGGAAGGAGCTCCGATAGGCCAGGTGTACGGTGTCGCGCAGCCGCGGCCAGGGCATCGGGTACGGCAGGCTGTAGAGCGTGTTCAGCACGTCATCCAGGACTCCCTCGTAGACGTCGAAGAGCATCGACTCGATGTGCCGGCCGCTGCGTGCCCCGATCAGGGCCTGCCGCAGCTCGAAGCTCGCGTCGAAGGCGCGCAGCCACAGCTGGAGCGGGTCGGCCAGCACCGGCCGGGCCTTGGCCACCGCGTACAACCGCCCCTTGGCCACCCGGACCAGCCGTGCCTTCTTCGCCCACTCCACCAGCAGTCCCAGCCGCGGCAGGTCGGCAGAGGAGCGCACCGCCTCGGCCTTGTCGCCGGTGCCGAGTACGTCCACCAGTTCGCGGGCCTCCGCCAGCCGCAGCCGTCCCGTCGCCGTCACCGGGCAGCCGCCCTGCCCCACCCATTCGGCGAGTCCGCGCAACTGCGAGACGGCCGTCGACGCCTCGGCCCGTCGGCGCAGTTCGTCGTCCGGGGGAAGCATCACGGGCAGCTGCGGCTCGGCCCGGGCCACGCCGGACAGCACGCGGCCGGTCAGCCGCCGTTCCATGATCGCGGCGAGAGCCTGCTGATCGTAGGCGACCTCCCCGCGTTGCGCCCGGTCCGCGAAGCGCTGAAACGCCGCCTCGTCCTGGACGTCCACGCCCTGCTCCGCGGCCGTCATCGCCCAGAACTTCGCCAATCCCCAGCGAGTGCGGTCCGTCATCGCCGCCAGATGCTGCTCCGCGACCCTGTCGACCGCGGCAAGGGAATCCTGGAGTGAGGGGCCGCGCGGGTCCGCCAACTGCGCGGCGTGCAGATAGCGCAGTAGTGTGCGCAGTGTGCCCGGCGCGTCGGTGCGTTCCTCCCCGGGAAGCTCGGTGACCTGCTGGGGAAGCCAGGAGAGCAGTAGCTCCTCCACATGGCGCGACTCCCACAGCCCCAGTCGGCCGTCGGCAGTCGCCAGGTGCCGGTAGTCCAGCGCCGCCTCGGCCATGTACCCGTCCACCGGCAGCCCCTGCTCCCCGGCCCACCGAACCAGGCGGTCGACCAGCAGCCCACGCGCCGCCTCGAACTCCTCCTCGGCCTCGGGTTCGAACCGCATCCGCATGAAATCTCGTCCACCTGTCTTCAGCAGCCGTTGCCGTGCCACGCTATCGCCGAACCGGGGCCGGCAACTCGGCCGAGGACGAGCGGGCCCGCTACCCCAGGGCAGTACGTGGTGGTTGGCGCCCCCAGCAAACGCGGCTCCGAACATCCTTGCGGCGAATCGGACTTCGTCGCACGGACTCACGGCACAGAACGGCACGCCCCCTGGCCGAGCCCGATCGACGAGAGACCAGGCCATCCCAGCCGGCTGCTGCCCCGACCAGGAACAACCACGTCCGGCGACGGCGGTGCCGACGGCACGGGCCTGGCCGGCGGGGAGTCCCTCGTCAGCGGGTGTCCCCCTCGGGCTCCGGGCGCGGGAGTTCGTCGAGGTCGAGGGTGAAGGTGCGGCCGTCGGCCAGGGGGATGGGGAGCTTGCCCGTGCCGTACGCGTGGGTGTGTGCCGCGATGTAACCGGTGGCGGTCGGCTGGGTGTGAAGGACGACTTCCTGGGCGTAGGGGTCCACGACCAGGTAGATCGGGATTCCGTAGCGGCCGTACTTCGCGGTGCAGTCGTCGTAGTCCTTGCGTGCGGAAGATGTCGAGACGACCTCGGAGATCAGCAGGACGTCCTCGAAGCTGTAGCGCTTGCCTTCCTTGCGTGCGTCCTCGCGCAGGATCGCCAGATCGGGGGCGGAGTTCTCGTCGGCGGGGAAGTCGATGTAGACGTCGGAGGTGACCTTCGCGTGACGGCCGAGGGCGAGAGCGGAGTCGATCTGCATCGACCTGATGGTGCTGGAGTGCTCTTCGCTCTGCGGGGTTATGATCACCTTTCCGTCGGCCCCGAACAGGACCGTGTACCCCTTGGGGAACTCGGTGTGCACGATCGCGTCGACGCTCATGGACGGCTCCTTCCCGTGTGTGGTCAGGATACGACGGACAGTGCCGCGTTACCGAGCCCGTCGGTACGGTCGGGGGACCGGTCCGGGCAGGTTGCGCGGCCCGCTCACCGCCGGTGCCGGGGATCCGCAACGGGGCCTGTCGCACGACATAGGAATAGGTAGGCCGACGAGGTGTCGGCTGGGTGACGGCGGCCGCGGGCTGGTCTCGGCGGTCCGCTCCGCGAAGCAGTTCCTGACGTACGTCTCCTCCGGCCCCTTCCAGTACGCCGTCGCCGAGGCGCCGGCCCTCGCCGACAGCTACTTCACCGCCTTCCGCGAGGACATGCTGGCCAAGCGGGACCTGCTGGCGGCGGGTCTGACGGACGCCGGCTTCAAGGTCTTCCAGCCCGCCGGCACCTACTTCGTCACCACCGACATCCGCCCCTGGGAGAAACCGACGGCTTCGCCTTCTGCCGCGCCCTGCCGGAACACGCCGGGGTCGTCGCCATCCCCAACGCGGTCTTCTACGACCACCGCAAGGCGGGCGCCCCGTTCGTACGATTCGCGTTCTGCAAGCGCACGGAGGTACTCAAGGAGGCGGCGGAACGGCTGCGGCACCTGTCGTAGCCGGCGCCCGGCGTGCCGGCCATACCTTCGTCACCAGGCCTCTGCCTCGGGCTCCGGGCGTGCACGCTGCTACGCCGTACCCTCCGGCACCGCGTAGCCGGGTACCGACGGCCAGCGCACCGTCAGGAGCACCGAGTCCTCCTCCGCGTGCCAGGAGTGGTCCACCCCGCGCCCCCACACGACGTAGTCGCCCTGCTCCGCCAGCACCACGCTGCGGCCGGGGAGCTCGACGCGGAAGCGGCCGCTGACGAGTATCAGGAGGGCGGTGCGCTGCTCGCCCTCCACCCACCGCGCCCGCTCCTCGCCGCGGGGGTGCACCCCCCATTTGATCTCCACGGCCTCGCTGTGGCGCGGATCGCCGGGGTCCTTGAAGTGCCCGAGGAGCCACCCTCGGTCCAGTACCGCGTCCTTGCCCGCGTTGCCCACGTACACGCTGTCGTTCACGCCGTCGTTCACGCTGTCGTCCACACCCACGTCCCCACCCTCGTCCACGCAACCGGACGCTAGCAGCCGTCCGGAAGGGGCGCCGCTACCCCATCGGGCGCACATTTCTCGCACATCACCGCGATCCCCCGGCAGGGTGCGAATGTGAGCCACGTCAGCACCGCCCTCGCCCCGCCCGTCGCCCAGCGGCCCGGTACCCGGCTGTCCCTCGTCACGGCGGGCGGGGTCGCCGTGGGACTGTTCGCGGCGGTCCGGCTCACCGGTATGGCCGTGCTCGCGCTGGTGGCGTGGGCGGGCGGCGGGCATCCGCTGACCCTCCTCGGCCGGTCCTGGGACTCGGCCTGGTACCTGGGCATCGCCGCCCACGGCTACGGCCGCACCCTGCACTTCGGGTCCGGTGTCGTCCACAGCGACCTGGCGTTCTTCCCGCTCTACCCGGCGCTGATCCGCACCCTCACGGCGGTGACCCCGCTCAGCGGGGCGGGGGCCGCGCTGCTGGTCTCCTGGACCGCGGCGGCCGTCGCCGCGGCCGGCGTCTACGCGGTGGGCACCCGGCTGCACGGCCGCGCGGTCGGCACCGCCCTGGTCGTGCTGTGGGCCCTGCTCCCGCACTCCGTGGTGCTGTCGATGGCGTACACGGAGCCGGTGCTGACCGCGTTCGCCGCCTGGTCCCTGTACGCGGTGCTGGGCGGCAACTGGCTGTGGGCGGGCGCGCTGGCCGCCCTCGCCGGCCTGTCCCGGCCCAACGGCTTCGCGGTCGCCGCGGCCGTGCTCGTCGCCGCCGGCTGCGAGTTCCACCGCCGCCGCGGCCGGGTCACCCACAGGCTGTGGACGGGCGCGGCGCTCGCCCCGGTCGGGTGGGCGGCCTACGTCCTGTGGGTGGGCGGCCGCACCGGCGACCCGCTCGGCGGCTACTTCGAGGTGCAGCGCCGGTGGGGCTCGCGCTTCGACCTGGGCCGGGGCTCCCTGCGCTTCGCCCGCGCGCTGCTCCTGCACGGCGACCGCTTCGTCTTCTCGATGGCCCTGCTGATCGTGGCGGCCGGGGTGCTCCTGTACGCCCTGCTGGCCCTGGACCGCCCGCCGCTCCCGCTGCTCGCCTACACCGCCGTGCTCCTCCTGATCACGCTCGGCGGCTCGGGCTTCTTCGAGTCGAAGCCGCGCTTCCTGCTCCCGGCCTTCCCGCTGCTGCTGCCGCCGGCACGGGCGCTGGTCCGCACGGCGAGAGCCCGGCCCTGGCACGCGACGGTGGTGGTCACGGCCCTGGCCGGGCTCTCGTTCGGCTACGGCGCGTACCTCGTCGTGTACGCGCACACACCGCTGTAGGTCCGCTGGTTACTCGTCGCCGTCTTCCGGCTTCTCGGCCCCGTCGACGTCCTCCTCCAGGCCGAGCTGCTCGACGAGCCACTTGTCGAACTCGATGGCGGCCCGCACCCAGCTGACCGTGGACGAGACGAAGTGGTTGATGTCGACGCCGGTGCCGATCAGCATCTGCGCCTCACCGATGAGACGGACGGTGCCGTCGTCGTGGGTGTGGGTGTAGACCTTGGGCCACAGGGTCCGCCGGTTCCAGTCGTCGATGGACTCCAGGAGCTGCGGCTTCTCGTCGATCTTGTGCGGCCGGTCGTAGAACGTCCGCACCGAGAAGACCGCCTGCTCGTCCTCACCGCGGAACATGAAGTACGTACGGAACTGCTCCCACGGCGCCGCGAGGTCGCCCTCGTCGTCGACGACGTACTTGAGCTCCATCTGGTCGAGGAGCTGCTTCACAAGATCCTGATCCGGGACGACGGGGCCCGCCGGTCCTTGGGGCTGCGGCTCGGGCTGGCCCCCGAAGTTCGGAATCGAGGACGGGTCGATGCTCACCGTGTTTTTCCCTTCATGCGGATCCCGCCATCCTCCCCCATCCGGGGAGGGGGGTGGCAACCCCCGCCCCGGCGGGTTCACCTCCCGTTGGCGGAATTCAGCTCAGAGCGTCTTTCCGGTGTCCCGGCCGGGCGTCCCGGCCGTGCCTTCGGCGGTCGCCGGACCCACCAGGAGGCCCTCTCCGAAGGCGTCCACGCGGATCGTGTCGCCGTCCTTGACCTCGCCGGAGAGGATCTCCTTGGCCAGGCGGTCGCCGATGGCGGTCTGGACCAGGCGGCGCAGCGGGCGGGCGCCGTACGCCGGGTCGTTGCCCTCGTCGGCGAGCCAGGCCAGGGCCTCGGGCGTGACCTCCAGGGCGAGGCGGCGGTCGGCGAGGCGGCGTGCCAGGCGGTCGATCTGGAGCTGGGCGATCCGGGCCAGCTCGTCCTTCTCCAGGGCCGAGAAGACCACCAGGTCGTCCAGGCGGTTCAGGAACTCCGGCTTGAAGGACCTGCGGACCGTCTCCAGGACCTGCTCCTTCTTCTCCTCCGGGCTGAGCGCCGGGTCGACCAGGTACTGGCTGCCCAGGTTCGAGGTGAGGACCAGGATGGTGTTGCGGAAGTCGACGGTGCGGCCCTGGCCGTCGGTGAGGCGGCCGTCGTCGAGGACCTGGAGGAGGATGTCGAAGACCTCGGGGTGGGCCTTCTCCACCTCGTCCAGGAGGACCACGGTGTACGGGCGGCGGCGGACCGCCTCGGTGAGCTGGCCGCCCTCCTCGTAGCCGACGTATCCGGGCGGGGCGCCGACCAGCCGGGCCACGCTGTGCTTCTCGCCGTACTCCGACATGTCGATGCGGACCATCGCCCGCTCGTCGTCGAAGAGGAAGTCGGCGAGCGCCTTGGCGAGTTCGGTCTTGCCGACGCCGGTCGGGCCGAGGAAGAGGAAGGAGCCGGTGGGGCGGTCGGGGTCGGCGATGCCGGCGCGGGAGCGGCGGACGGCGTCGGAGACCGCGCGTACGGCCTCGGTCTGGCCGATCAGGCGGCGGCCCAGCTCGTCCTCCATGCGGAGCAGCTTCTGGGTCTCGCCCTCCAGCAGGCGGCCGGCCGGGATGCCGGTCCAGGCGGCGACCACGTCGGCGATGTCGTCGGAGCCGACCTCGTCCTTGACCATGGTGTCCTTGGCCGTCTCCTCCTCGGCCTCGGAGGCGGCCTCCAGCTCCTTCTCCAGCTGCGGGATCTCGCCGTACAGCAGCTTGGAGGCGGTGTCGAAGTCGCCGTCGCGCTGGGCGCGTTCCGCGGTGCCGCGCAGCGCGTCGAGCTTCTCCTTCAGCTCGCCGACCCGGTTCAGGGACTGCTTCTCGCGCTCCCAGCGGGCGTTGAGGCCGCGCAGGTCCTCCTCCTTGTCGGCGAGGTCGCGGCGCAGCTTCTCCAGGCGTTCCACGGAGGCCGGGTCGGTCTCCTTCTCCAGGGCGAGCTCCTCCATCTTCAACCGGTCGACGGAGCGCTGGAGTTCGTCGATCTCGACGGGGGACGAGTCGATCTCCATGCGGAGCCGGGAGGCGGCCTCGTCCACGAGGTCGATCGCCTTGTCGGGGAGGAAGCGGGAGGTGATGTAGCGGTCGGACAGGGTCGCGGCGGCGACCAGCGCCGAGTCCGCGATCTGCACCTTGTGGTGGGCCTCGTAACGGCCCTTCAGGCCACGGAGGATGGCGATGGTGTCCTCGACGGTCGGCTCGGCGACCAGCACCTGCTGGAAGCGGCGCTCCAACGCCGGGTCCTTCTCGATGCGTTCGCGGTACTCGTCGAGGGTGGTGGCGCCGACCATGCGCAGTTCGCCACGGGCCAGCATCGGCTTGAGCATGTTGCCGGCGTCCATGGCGGAGTCGCCGCCCGCACCGGCGCCGACGACGGTGTGCAGCTCGTCGATGAAGGTGATGATCTGGCCGTCGGAGTCCTTGATCTCGGCGAGGACGGTCTTCAGCCGCTCCTCGAACTCGCCGCGGTACTTGGCCCCGGCGACCATGGCTCCGAGGTCCAGCGCCACCAGCCGCTTGTCCTTGAGGGACTCCGGCACGTCCCCCTTCACGATCCGCTGCGCGAGCCCCTCGACCACGGCGGTCTTGCCGACGCCGGGTTCGCCGATGAGCACGGGGTTGTTCTTGGTGCGGCGGGACAGCACCTGGACGACGCGGCGGATCTCGGTGTCCCGGCCGATGACCGGGTCGAGCTTGCCGTCCCGGGCGGCGGCCGTGAAGTCCGTGCCGAACTTCTCCAGCGCCTTGTACTGGCCCTCGGGGTCGGCGGTGGTCACCCGGCGTCCGCCGCGCGCCTTCTGGAAGGCGTCGGCCAGCTTCTTCGCGGTGGCGCCCTGCCGGTCGAGCACCTCGCCGGCCGCGCCGCCCTTCGCGGCGATGCCGATGAGCAGGTGCTCGGTGGAGAGGTAGTCGTCGCCGAGGTCCTTGGCGCGTTCGCCGGCGTCGGCGATGACCGCGAGCAGTTCGCGGTTGGGCTGCGGGGGCGCGACCGTGGAGCCGGTCACGCTTGGCAGCGCGGCGATGGCCCGCTCGGCGCCCGCACGGACAGCGGCCTGGTCGGCGTCGACCGCGGCGAGCAGGTCGGTGATGTTCTCGTTGTCCTGCCCCTGGAGCAGAGCCAGCAGCAGGTGGGCAGGGGTGAGGTCCGGGTGCCCCTCGGTCACGGCCCGGCTGCTGGCCGCGTTGATCGCGTCCCGGCTCCTGTTGGTCAGCTCGGCGTCCACGTTCGCGTTCTCCTCCTACGTCCCCATGCTGATCCCGGTACTGACTCAGCCAACGTACACAAACTTGAGTCTATTCCACTCAAGGTGCGAGCGGGAGGTCTTCCGGTGACGGTGCGGGGAGAGACGGGGTCACCGGCGGGTTTCAGCCACCGTGACGGGCGACAGGAAACGGCGGACACCAGGAAATGTCCCCACAAAACTGCAGCGGCGTCACCGTGTTCAGGTCACGGTGACGCCGCTGCGGGGGGAAGTACCTGAGCGATCTTTTTACGACGGGGGAATCGCGTCAGGCACTGCGGGGGGTGGCCGAGATGGTCCTCACGTCCGGCACCTCCGGCTCAGCCAGCCGGTGGTCCCGTTGGTCCAGGTTCACGAAAATCATTCCGTACCGGACGGCACAGCGCACGGGCTGTGGCGCACCCCGCGGCTTGCGCAGGCACCGGTACGCCCGCACGTCCTCGTCCTCGTCCCGCGTGACGACGACCGGCTCACCGAAGACGGTCACCATCAGTGAGTCACCGCTGTGGGGGATGGCGGTGACCAGGTCGATGAAGTGCCAGCCGGATCGGTACGCGGTCGCCATCTCACGGCGGAAGGATCGGTCGTCGGGTGGGGTGGTCACGTCAGCTCCCGGCTCCATCGGTCACGGAATCAGTAGCGCCGACAGTCTCGGAGTTCACGGCAACCGCCGGCCAGCTGCTGTTCGCACGTACCTCACTCTTGCCGGCGGCCGAAAAACCACTGAGCGCCCCGAAGGCTGCGACGGCGGACAAGGCGGCGACAAGTACCGAGCGAAGCAGTCTGTTACGCATCTTCGGCTTCGTCCTCACTTGAAGGTCCCCTTTTCCCCCGTCAGGTACGACGATGGCTCATTCGGGCACGTCATGGCCACACAATCGGTGCATCATGTTCCTGCATGTTCAGGACCCTGGGGGGTGGAGTTTTGGTAACAAACAACTCAAAAGGGACACATCCCCATGCCATGAACGAGCTGTGTACGGAGGGTAGTCGCCTGTATGCGGCCGCGCTGCGCGCCGGAGGCATCGCGCGCGCGGACGCGGAACCCGCGCCCTGCCTGGTGGACTCCGCCCTGCTGCACCCCGACCCCGACGACCCGAACCTGCTGCGGCCGGTGCCGCCGGCGATCGCCCTGGCCCAGCGCCTCAACCCCCTGGAACGGGAGATCACCGAACGCCGTCGGCTGGCCAACGACATCGCCGGCGTCTTCGAACCCTTCCTGTCCATCGGCGGCCAGCCGGCCACGGGCGGAGGCTCCATCACGGTGCTGGAGGGCGGCGAGCGCATCAACGCCGCGCTCAACCTGGCAACGGCCCAGTGCCACACGGAGATGCTGACCGTCCAGCCCAGCGACCGGATCTCCGAGGCCAGCATGCTGCGCGGGCTGGAACGCGACCGACCCCTCATCGACCGGGGCGTGCGGATCCGGACGCTGTACCAGCACACCGCCCGCTACAGCCAGGAGAAGCTGGCCTACGGGGCCCAGCTCGCCGACGGCAAGGTGGAGTACCGCTCCATAGACGAGCTGGTGGAGCGGCTGATCATCTGTGACGAGACGGTCGCCTTCATCCCCACGCGTGAGGACCAGCAGGTCGCTCTGGAACTGCGCCACCCCGGTCTGGTCCGCTACCTCATCAAGGTGTTCGAGTTCATGTGGACCCGGGCCGTGCCGCTGAGCGCCGGCGCCCCCTACGAGACGGCTCCCGACGGCATCACCGACATCCAGCACTCGATCGCGAAGCTGCTCGTCGAGGGCCACGTCGACGAGGCCATCGCCCGTCGGCTCGGCATGAACGTCCGCACCTGCCGGGCCCACATCGCCAAGCTGGCCCAGGTGCTCGGCAGCGGCAGCCGCGCCCAACTCGGTTATCTGATCGCCCAGTCGGGGATCCTGGAGAGCAAGCTCCCCGAGGAGGGCGGCGGGCGATGACGGCCGCCCGTCATACCGCGCACGCGCATGCGGACGGTACCCGGTGACCCACTGCGAGCACGGGGTCGAGGAGTTGTGCCCGGCCGGCGCGAAGCTGTACGAGCGCGCGCTGCGCGTCGGGTACGTGAGTGCCCGGGACGCCGCCGACGCGCCGTGTCTGACCGACTTCGGCCTCCTCCACCCGGCCCTCGACGACCTGGACCGGCTGGAGCCCGAGCCCCCGGGCGCGGCCCTGCACCGGCTGCTGCGCTCCGCCGCCGCCCGCATCGCCGACGAACGGCGGCGCGAGGAGCGGCTCGTGGCGCTGTTCGAGCCGCTGACGAAGGTCCACGCGCCGAGCCCGGCGGACAGCGGCACCCCGACGCTGCGCCTGCACACCGGCACCCGCCGCATCAACCAGGCCATCACCGACGCCATGGCCGAGGCGGGTCGGGAGGTGCTCTGCATCCAGTCGCACGCCGGTCTCACCGGCGCCCGCGGCCGGGCCGCCGCCGCGGCCGCCCGCAACCGCGACCAGGCGCTCCTCGACCGGGGCGCCCGCATCCGCGCCCTCTACCAGCACACCCTGCGCCATGTGCCGGAGGTGTACGGCGTCTTCGAGGAGGTACGGGGCGACTTCGAGGCCCGCGGCCTGGACGAACTGCCCGACCGGCTGATCGTCATCGACCGCACGGTCGCCTTCGTGCCCGCCGACCCCGAGGGCTCGCTCGCCCTGGAGGTCCGGCATCCGGCGCTGCTCACGTACTTCGTCACCACCTTCGACCGGCTGTGGCGGCTGGCCACCCCCATCTACCCGGACGTGGCGCACCGCCCCACCGTCAACGGCGTCACCCCGCGCCAGCGGGCGATCGCCGCCCTCCTCGTGGAGGGCCACACCGACGCCGTCATCGCGGAACGCCTCGGCATGAACGTGCGCACCGCCCGCGACCACATCGCCAAGCTGGCCGTGACCCTCGGCAGCGAGAGCCGCGCCCAGCTCGGCTATCTCATCGGACGCTCGGGGATCCTCGACCGGGAAGCCTGATCGCGGTCGGCGCCCCACCCGCCGCGTCCGGCCCCCCGCTCGCCCCGCCCGGCGGCCGGTCCAGGCCCACCTGCGCGATCCGCACGCCCAGTTGGGTACGGCTGGCCGCGCCCAGCGTCTCCGAGAGACGGGCGATGTGGGCCCGGCAGGTGCGGACGCTGATGCCCAGGCGTTCCGCGATCACCGCATCCTGGTGGCCCTCGGCGAGCAGCGCCGCGATGGACTGCTCCCGGTGCGAGATGCCCTCGATGCCGGTGTCGGGCAGTGCGGCGGTGAGCGGGATCGCCAGGCGCCACAGGCGTTCGAAGACCGTGCCGAAGTACTCGACCAGGGCCGGGTGGCGCAGTTCCAGGGCCATCGTGCGGTCCGCGTTCGCGGGGATGAAGGCGACCGTGCGGTCGAAGAGGATCAGCCGGTCGATGACCTCGTCGAGGGTGCGGGCCTCCACCGCGTCGCCCATCAGCTCCAGGTAGTTGAGCAGTCCCTGGCCGTGCCGGGCGACATGGGTGTAGAGGTCGCGCATCCGCACGCCGCGGCCGCGCAGGGCGAGCGCCCGGTGCAGGCCCTCGGTCAGCTCCGACTCCCGGCGGATGCCGCCGGGCTGCACGGTGAGCACCTCGGTCGTGCAGGCCTCCGTCGCCTCGTCCATGGCCGCCTGGATCCGTGACAGCCCGTCGAGGACGCGGATCGCCGCCGTACCGTCGGCGGCGGCCGTCAGGGCCGGCAGGTGCCGCCCCAGCCCGGCGTACCACTCGAACGCCGCCACCGCCGAGCCCACGCGCCGCTGGCTGTCCGTCACCTCGTCGTAGACCCCGCGCAGCAGCCGGGTCATGACCTCCTGCGGGGAGGTCGGCACCAGCCAGGCCATGTCGTCGGGGTCAGGGTGCAGCAGCGCCAGTTCCAGCAGACAGGGCACCGCGTCGGCATCCGTGCGTGCCACCCGGCCCCGGCGCACGGCCCGGGAGTACACGCGATCCCCGGCGGCGCACAGTCGGTCGGCTCCGTGTGGATGCTCCTCCGTCCCGTGCCCGGCCATCGCCCATTCCACCCCCGGTTTGCTGCCTCTTCCGCAGCGCAACTATGAGCGGTCCTGACCGGCTCCGCAACACGGCTCCTCGCACACCCGGCGCCGTCATGCGACGTTATGCCCCACTATCCGCCTGCCTCCGGGGACCCCGTTGCAACAAGATGACGGTGGTGGACAGGGGGTGCGGGCGGCATCGTGGAGATCGCTTCCCCCGGGTGCCGACGGCACCCGACGGGGCCTCGATCCGGCTCCCCCGCTCGGCTCGGGGCCCCGGCAACGCGTCCACGGGGGTGGCGCGTTGCCGGGCGGGCCGCTCCGGCCCGCGGCGCGCCCGACCAGGTCAACCGCGCCGCGGGCCCCTCGCCCACGCGCCGCCGCGACGAACTCCCCGACCGTCCACCGGACGCGGGTTCGCGGGGCCGGGGTCCTTCGCGGTTCACCTGCGGCCGGTGGCGCGCGGGTTGACGGCTGCCGACCGGCGCGAGCGCGGCAGCGCTACTTGAGGCCGGCCTGGGCGCACGCCGTCTTGTACGCGGCGGTGCAGATCTGCGAGATCTTGTAGATGCCGTCCGCGACGACGGTGTCCTTGATCTTGCTCTTCGTGACGGCGTTGACCTGCACCAGCTGGGCCGGGATGCCCTTCGTGGTGGGGCTGTCGACGGTGTCCTGGGTGAGCGCGTCGAACTGGATGTCCTTGCCCTGCACCTTGTAGACGGCCATCTCGGCGGCGGCCTCGGCCTCGTCCGGGTACGGCTTGTAGACGGTCATGTACTGGTCGCCGCTGAGGATCCGGTGGATGGCGTCGAGGTCCGCGTCCTGGCCGGTGATCGGCGGCATGTTGGTGATGCCGGCCGCCTTGAGGGCCTTGACGACGCCGGCCGCCATGGCGTCGTTGGCGGAGTAGACGGCGGCGATGTTGTCCTTGCCGATCGCGTTGATCGCCCTGGTGACCTCCTGCTGGGCGATGACCGGGTCCCAGTCCTTGGTGTCGTACGAGTCCGCGATCGTCACCTTGCCGCTCAGCTCGGACATGGCGCCGGTCTTGAACTGCTTGGCGTTGGGGTCGGTCGGCGAGCCGTTGACCATGATGACCTTGTTGGAGGTGTCGACGTTCGAGCCGAGGCCCTCCAGGAGGGTACGGGCCTGCACCTCGCCGACGAGCTCGTTGTCGAAGGAGACGTAGGCGTCGATGGGGCCCTCGGCGAGACGGTCGTAGGCGATGACCGGGATGCCGGCGTCCTTGGCCTTCTTCACCGTGCCGGCGATGGCGTGCGAGTCGACCGAGTCCAGGATGATCACGTCGACCTTGTCGTCGATCATCTTCTGCATCTGCTTCGCCTGCGCGGAGGCGGAGGACGCGGCGTTCTCGTAGTCGACCTTGCCCTGGTTGTTCGTGAGCTCGGCGATCTTCGACTTCATGATCGGGTAGTCGAAGGTGGTGTACCGGGTGTTGATCTTGTCCGGCATCAGCACACCCACCGTGATGTCGTTGCCCTTGGTCGGTGTCGCGGTGGCAGACGATCCCGTCGCGTTGAGCACGCCGCAGCCGGCGAGCGAGAGGGTCATCGTGGACGCGGCCACGAACATGGCTATACGACGCATACGGGGGCTCACTTCAGGTGCGTTCCGGACACGGGGCCACTTGAGGACCCAGATGTCTCAAAAGACAACGCGTACGCCACACCTGACGTCAAGCAAAACTACTTAACGAGTGCGCAACACCACGCTCCGCTGACCCTGTGAAGACTATGCGGAACCGCCTCCAGCCGCTCTCTACGCCCCCTCCATCCAAAGGGAGTTCACGGGCGGGCAAAGATCAGCACCGGCCGCCCCCGCACCCGGATACGACCAAAGGATCGAACGAAGCCAGCCAGCCGGCCGCAGGAAGACACGAAGGGGCCCGGAGGTGCGGTCACCTCCGGGCCCCTTCGTACGCGCGTCGCGGTCAGTCCTTGGCCTTCTTCGGGCGCCACACCACCAGCGCGCTGGTCTGCTGCACCTCCTGGTACGGCACCAGGTCACGGCGGTACGAGGCGTGCACCGCCGCTTCCCGCTGCTGCATCGCGGCCGCCGCACCGTCCACCGCCGCCTGGAGCTCGGCGACGCGCTGCTGGAGCGCGACGACCTGGTTCTCCAGTTCGATGATGCGCTTGATGCCGGCCAGGTTGATGCCCTCGTCCTGCGACAACGCCTGCACCTGGCGGAGCAGTTCGATGTCGCGGGCCGAGTAACGGCGGCCCCGCCCGGCCGTGCGGTCCGGGGAGACCAGGCCGAGGCGGTCGTACTGGCGCAGCGTCTGCGGGTGCAGCCCGGAGAGCTGGGCCGCCACCGAGATGACGTAGACCGGGGTCTCCTCGGTCAGTTCATAAGGTCCCCGAAAACTGTCACTGCGTCGACGGCCGTCCATCTCGTCATGCTCCCTTCGCGGCCTCGAACAGCTCGGCCCGCGGGTCCTCGCCCGCGGTCGCCTCGCGATACGCCTCCAGCGCGTCACGAGCCTTCCCCGACAGGTCCTTGGGGACACTCACCTCGACGGTGACCAGGAGGTCGCCGCGGGTGCCGTCCTTGCGGACCGCGCCCTTGCCACGGGCGCGCATGGTGCGGCCGTTGGGCGTGCCCGGGGGCAGCTTCAGGGTGACCGGCGGTCCGCCCAGGGTCGGGACCCTGACCTCGCCGCCGAGGGCCGCCTCGGTGAAGGTCACCGGGACGGTCACCGTCAGGTTGTCCTCCTTGCGGCCGAACACCGGGTGGGTGTCGACGTGCACCATGACGTAGAGGTCACCGGCCGGGCCGCCGCGCTCGCCCGGCGCGCCCTTGCCGCGCAGCCGGATGCGCTGGCCGTCGGTCACCCCGGCGGGGATGCGGACCTGCATGGTCCGGGACGACTTGGCGCGTCCGCTGCCCTTGCAGTCGGGGCAGGGGTTCTCCGCGATCAGGCCGCGACCCTTGCAGTCCGGGCAGGGGTCGGTGAGCGAGAAGCCGCCGCCGGATCCCCGCGCCACCTGTCCGGTGCCGACGCAGGTCGGGCACACCCGGGGGGTGCCGTTCGCGTCGCCGGTGCCCGAACAGGCCTTGCAGGGGGCCTGCGAGGACATCCGCAGCGGGACCGTGGCGCCCTCGATGGCCTCCGTGAAACTGAGCGTGACCTCGGACTCGATGTCCTGGCCGCGCCTCGGCTGGGTACGCGTGCCCGCGCCCCCGCCCCGGTTGAACAGGCCCCCCAGGACGTCACTGAAGCCGCCGCCGCCGAAGCCGCCCCCGCCCTGGGCGCCACCCCCGAAGAGGTCGCCCAGGTCGAAGTTGAAGCTGCCGCCGCCCGCGCCCGGGCCGGGGCGGAAGCCGCCGTTGCCGAAGAGGGCGCGTGCCTCGTCGTACTCCTTGCGCTTCTTGGGGTCGCCGAGGACGTCGTTCGCCTCGGAGATCTCCTTGAAGCGCTCCTCGGCCTTGGCGTTGCCCTTGTTGGCGTCCGGGTGGAACTCGCGGGCGAGCTTCCGGTACGCCTTCTTGATCTCGGCCTCGGTGGCGTCCTTGGGGACGCCGAGGACCTTGTAGTAGTCCTTCTCGATGAAGTCCTTGGTGCTCATCCCCGACGCCCCTCCTTCCAGTCAATGTCCACGACTTCGATGGCTACGACGTCAGCCCTCCTCAGGGCCGTTGTCCTTCTTCTCGTCCCCGGCCGCCGGGGCCTCGTCGGCTCCTTCGGCCTTCGCCGGCGTCGCCCCCGGCTGCGGTTCGGCGACCGCCACCCGCGCGGGGCGGATGGTGCGCTCCCCGATGCGATACCCGGGCTGCAGAATCGCCACGCACGTCGTCTCGGTGACGTCCGGCGCGTAACTGTGCATCAGCGCCTCGTGGATCGTCGGGTCGAAGGGCTCGCCCTCCTTGCCGAACTGCTGGAGGCCCATCTTCGCCGCGACCGTCTCCAGCGACTCGGCCACCGACTTGAAACCGCCGACCAGCTCGCCGTGTTCCCGGGCGCGGCCGATGTCGTCGAGCACGGGCAGGAGTTCGGTCAGGAGGTTCGCGATGGCGATCTCCCGGACCGTGATCCGGTCCCGCTCCACGCGGCGGCGGTAGTTCTGGTACTCGGCCTGCAGACGCTGGAGGTCCGCGGTGCGCTCGGAGAGCGCGGTGCGTACCTGGTCCAGCTGTGCCGTCAGGCCGGCCAACTGTGCGCTTGCGTCCCCGGCCGGGGCCGCACCCTCTGCGGGAGCGGCCTTCGGCTCGGCGTCGTCGGGGGTGGCGCCGGAGGGGACGTCGGGCTTCTCCTCGAAGCCCGGGGTCTCCTCCGTCACGCGGCACCGTCCTTGCGCTCGTCGTCGACGATCTCGGCGTCCACCACGTCGTCGGCTGCGTCACCGGCGGGGGCACCGCCGGCCGCGGCACCGGCGGCCTGGGCGTCGGCGTACATGGCCTGGCCCAGCTTCTGGGAGACGGCCGCGACCTTCTCGGTGGCGGTACGGATCTCGGCGGTGTCCTCGCCCTTGAGCTTCTCCTTCAGCTCGGTGAGGGACTCCTCGACCTCCGTCTTGATCTCGCCCGGGACCTTGTCCTCGTTGTCCTTGAGGAACTTCTCGGTCTGGTAGACGAGCTGCTCGCCCTGGTTGCGGGTCTCGGCGGCCTCGCGGCGGCGGTGGTCCTCCTCCGCGTACTGCTCGGCCTCCTGGCGCATCCGGTCGACCTCGTCCTTCGGCAGCGAGGAGCCGCCGGTGACGGTCATCTTCTGCTCCTTGCCCGTGCCCAGGTCCTTCGCGGTCACGTGCATGATGCCGTTGGCGTCGATGTCGAAGGAGACCTCGATCTGCGGGACACCGCGCGGGGCCGGCGGCAGACCGGTCAGCTCGAACATGCCGAGCTTCTTGTTGTACGCCGCGATCTCGCGCTCGCCCTGGTAGACCTGGATCTGCACGGAGGGCTGGTTGTCCTCGGCGGTGGTGAAGATCTCGGACCGCTTGGTCGGGATCGTCGTGTTCCGCTCGATGAGCTTGGTCATGATGCCGCCCTTGGTCTCGATGCCGAGGGACAGCGGGGTCACGTCGAGGAGCAGGACGTCCTTGACCTCACCCTTGAGGACACCGGCCTGGAGCGAGGCGCCGATGGCGACGACCTCGTCCGGGTTCACACCCTTGTTGGCCTCCTTGCCGCCGGTCAGCTCCTTGACGAGCTCGGCGACGGCGGGCATGCGGGTGGAACCGCCGACGAGGACGACGTGGTCGATCTCGCCGAGCTGGATGCCGGCGTCCTTGATGACGTTGTGGAACGGGGTCTTGCAGCGCTCCAGGAGGTCCGCGGTCAGCTGCTGGAACTGGGCGCGGGTGAGCTTCTCGTCGAGGTGCAGGGGGCCCTCGGCGGAGGCGGTGATGTAGGGCAGGTTGATCGAGGTCTCGGTGGAGGAGGACAGCTCGATCTTGGCCTTCTCGGCGGCCTCGCGGAGGCGCTGGAGGGCCATCTTGTCCTTGCCCAGGTCCACGCCGTGGCCGGCCGCGAACTGCTTGACCAGGTAGTCGACGACGCGCTGGTCCCAGTCGTCACCACCGAGGTGGTTGTCGCCGTTGGTGGCCTTCACCTCGACGACGCCGTCGCCGATCTCCAGGAGGGACACGTCGAAGGTGCCGCCACCGAGGTCGAAGACGAGGATCGTCTGGTCGTCCTTGTCGAGGCCGTACGCCAGCGCGGCGGCGGTCGGCTCGTTGACGATGCGCAGGACGTTCAGGCCCGCGATCTCGCCGGCCTCCTTCGTCGCCTGGCGCTCGGAGTCGTTGAAGTAGGCCGGGACGGTGATGACCGCGTCGGTCACCTTCTCGCCCAGGTAGGCCTCGGCGTCCCGCTTGAGCTTCTGCAGGATGAACGCGGAGATCTGCTGGGGGTTGAAGTCCTTCCCGTCCAGCTGGATCTTCCAGTCGGTGCCCATGTGACGCTTCACGGACCGGATGGTCCGGTCCACGTTGGTGACCGCCTGACGCTTGGCGACCTCGCCGACCAGAACCTCGCCGTTCTTCGCGAAGGCGACGACGGACGGCGTGGTCCGGGCACCCTCGGCGTTGGTGATGACGGTGGGCTCGCCGCCTTCAAGAACGCTGACGACGGAGTTAGTCGTGCCCAGGTCGATGCCGACCGCACGTGCCATGGTGATTTCCTCCAGCTGACTTGAGTGGAACGGACTCAAGTGTGCATGAAGCCGCGCCCTGGGTCAACAGACCTGAGTCGAGAGGGCTCAACTCTTATCCGTTCCTTACACGCAGGTGGCCGCTGACCTGCGTCGATTCAAGCCGCCGGGGTCCGTACACCGGCACCCGAAGGAGGAGCAGTACGACGCTGACGGTGACGCAGGCGACGCAGGTGGCGCCCGTCCGGCCGACCCAGCCGCCATGCACGAGCACCGCGACGAGTACCCCGGCGAAGGATCCGGTCCCGAGCACCACCGTCGCGCCCTGCGAGGTGAGCCCCAGCCGCCGCAGCCGGTGCGCGAGGTGGTCGGGGCCGCGCCGCAGCACCGGCCGCCCGGCGAGCAGCCGCGACAGGACCACCACCAGGACGTCGGCGCCCGCGACGGCGGTGAGCGCGAACAGCTCCCCCGCGCCGGTGACGGGGTCGTGCCCGGTCTGGGTCAGCAGTGCCGCCGCGGCCAGCACGAACCCGGCGAACAGCGAGCCGGTGGCGCCGAGGGCGATCCGCGCGGGATGCCAGTTGTGCATCAGGAACCCGGTGAGCGCGGCCGCGAGCACGCTCAGCAGCACGGCGAGCCCGTCCATCACCTCGGCCGCGGCACAGGCGCCGGCCCCGAAGGCCGTCACCACCCCGACCGTCCCGGCCAGCCCGTCGGCGTGGTCGAGCCCCTTGAAGGCGACGGCGACGAACGCGATCCAGCCGACGCCCAGCACCCCGCCGGCGATCCCGAACTCGCCGTACGGCACCACACAGGCCGCCGCCACGGCCGTACCGAACAGCAGGAACCGGGTCTTCAGCCGCCACACGTCGGCGACCACCCCGAGCAGCGCGACGGCTCCCCCGGCGATCAGCAGCTCCCCCACTCCGGCACCGAGGGGGGCGACCCCGCTCCAGTCGCCGACCCCCGCGACCACGCAGGTGGCGCCGACGACGGCGAGGCCGCCCAGGGCCGGCACGGGTCGGGCCCGCCGGCGGTCGACCAGGCCGAGCCGCAGCGCGGGCGGCCGGATCAGCGCGGCGAGGACGGCGGCGAGCAGCAGGGCGGTGGTGGCGGCGGCGATCCCGTAGAGCACAGAGTCCAAATTAGACCTGAATGTAACAATCATGTACGAATAACACGATCGGGTTGCGGGAGCGGAGCACAGGCGAGCCTCAGCGATCCAGATCACTCCGCACCTGACTACAGTGCGAGTAAAGATTGCGGGTAGTCTCAGACGGACTGAATAAGTTACCGCTTAGTAATTTCGGGCACCCTCCTCAAGAGACCCGAAGAGACCCCTCGCAGGCCCGAGGAGCCCCCATGCAACTCGCCGCGATCATCGTGTCGCTGGTACTCGCCGTGGTCGGCGTCGCGCTGTTCGGCCGCGCCATCGCGCAGATCTACCGGTTCGTACGGCTCGGCCAGGACGTCCCGGCGGGCACCCGCACCGACGACTGGACCGCCCGCACCGCCACGGTGATCAGGGAGTTCCTCGGCCACACCCGGATGAACCGGTGGGGCGTGGTGGGCGTCGCCCACTGGTTCGTCGCCGTCGGCTTCTTCTCCCTGGTGCTGACGCTGATCAACGCCTTCGGCCAGCTGTTCCAGGCCGACTGGGCGCTGCCGGTCATCGGCCACTGGCTGCCCTACGAGATGTTCGTCGAGTTCATCGGCACGATGACCTCGCTCGGCATCCTCACGCTCATCGTCATCCGGCAGCTCAGCCACCCGCGCCGGCCCGGCCGCAAGTCCCGGTTCGCCGGCTCGAACTTCGGCCAGGCCTACTTCGTCGAGGCCGTGATCCTCATCATCGGCCTCGCCATCATGACTCTGCGCGGCCTGGAGGGCGCCCTCGCCGGGGTGCACGGCTACGAGGCCGCGTACTTCGCCTCCTACCCCCTGGCCGCCGCCTTCCGGGGCACGAGCGTCGACACGCTGCAGAACCTGGTCTACCTCACGGCCATGATCAAGATCGCGACCTCCTTCATCTGGATGATCACGGTCTCGCTCAAGACCGACATGGGCGTCGCCTGGCACCGCTTCCTGGCCTTCCCGAACATCTGGTTCAAGCGCGACGCCAAGGGCGAGACCTCGCTGGGCGCGCTGCTCCCGATGACCTCCGGCGGCAAGCCGATCGACTTCACCGACCCCGGTGAGGACGACGTCTTCGGTGTCTCCCAGGTGGAGCAGTTCTCCTGGAAGGGCCTGCTCGACTTCTCGACCTGCACCGAGTGCGGCCGCTGCCAGTCGCAGTGCCCGGCCTGGAACACCGGCAAGCCGCTCTCGCCCAAGCTGCTGATCATGTCCCTGCGGGACAACGCGCACGCCAAGGCGCCGTACCTGCTCGCGGGCGGCGGCAAGACCGCCGAGGGCGAGGAGAAGGCGTCCGAGGAGCAGCTCGCCTCGGTGCCCGCGGCAGCGCTGGCCGAGGCCGAGCGGCCGCTGATCGGCACCGCCGAGGAGAACGGCGTCATCGACCCGGACGTCCTGTGGTCCTGC